>CAZRHS010000003.1:36524-66916 GCA_964600045.1 uncultured Clostridium sp. | reverse complement strand
TAAGCGATATACTTGAAAAGAAGTAAATATATTATGCAGCTCAGCAGGGCAGGCACAACGCCTGCCCTGTTTTTATACCTGCCTTTTATACAAATATAACGGGAACACTATAACGCGCGATTATATCATGAATTTTTTCCTGAATTAGGGCGAAAATTCAATTGATGCTTATTTGACAAATCTTTTTAGCGGTAATATAATTCAATATCTTTTGAAATTCGGGCCTTTCGCCCTTGGTTTTATACGGAGGATATATGACTAAGTTTATTTTTGTTACCGGCGGTGTTGTGTCCGGTCTTGGCAAGGGCATAACCGCGGCAAGCCTGGGCAGGCTGCTTAAAATGCGCGGACTTAAGGTTGCCGCGCAGAAACTGGATCCTTACATAAATGTAGACCCCGGCACAATGAGCCCCTATCAGCACGGCGAAGTGTACGTTACTGAAGACGGCGCCGAAACGGATCTTGATCTTGGCCACTACGAACGCTTTATAGACGAAAATCTTAACAAATACTCAAATCTTACAACCGGCAAGGTTTATTGGAATGTGCTTAATAAAGAAAGGCGAGGGGAGTATCTCGGCTCAACCGTCCAGGTCATTCCGCATATAACCAACGAGATAAAGGATTTTGTTTATCGTGTTGCAAAGGAAACCGATGCGGATGTTGTTATTACCGAAATCGGCGGAACAATAGGCGATATAGAGTCTCAGCCGTTTATAGAGGCGGCAAGGCAAATATCCCTTGAGGTCGGCAGGGAAAACAGCCTGTTTATTCATGTAACGCTTGTGCCGTTCCTGCGCGGAAGCGATGAGCATAAGTCCAAGCCCACCCAGCATTCCGTTAAGGAGCTTCAGGGAATGGGCGTGAATCCGAACATAATCGTGCTCAGGTGCGATGAACCGCTTGAGGATTCCATATTCAAAAAAATATCCATGTTCTGCAATGTTAAGCCGGATTGCGTTATAGAGAATATAACGTTGCCGTGCCTGTATGAAGCACCTTTGATGCTTGAAAAAGCCAATTTTTCATCCGTGGTTTGCAGGGAGCTTGGCATAAACGCGCCCGAGGCGGATTTAAGCGAATGGAGCGAAATGGTTGATAGAATACACGCCCGCAAAAAGAATACGGATATAGCCCTTGTCGGCAAATATGTGCAGCTTCACGATGCGTATCTTTCCGTTGCCGAGGCATTAAGGCACGCCGGGTATGATCTTGATTCGGATATTACAATACATTGGATAGATTCCGAAACCATAAGTGCCGAAAATGTAGAGCAGGTGCTTGGCGATATGGACGGAATAATAGTTCCCGGCGGATTCGGCTCGCGCGGAATAGACGGCATGATACTTGCCGCCAAATTTGCCCGCGAAAATCATGTGCCGTATTTCGGAATATGCCTGGGCATGCAGATAGCCGTTATAGAATACGCGCGCAATGTGGCCGGCATAGCCGATGCCGACTCCGGCGAATTTAACGAGCTTTGCAAAAATAAGGTTATAGACTTTATGCCGGGCCAGAGCGACAGCATTGATAAGGGCGGCACATTAAGGCTTGGTGCCTATCCGTGCATGATAAAGAGCGGCACCGTTATGGAGCGCTGCTACGGCAAGGCTACCATATTTGAACGCCATCGCCATCGCTATGAATTCAATAACGATTATCGCGATGTTCTTACGTCAGCAGGGCTCACTCTTTCAGGCCTGTCGCCGGACGGAAAGCTTGTTGAAACGGTAGAGCTTACAGACAGGCCGTTTTACGTTGGCGTGCAGTACCATCCGGAGTTCAAATCCCGCCCCAATAAAGCGCATCCGCTGTTCCGCGGGTTTGTAAAGGCGGCGCTTGAGCGCAGGGAAAGCAAATAATAGGTTAAAATTAAGAAATAATAAAGCCTCCGTAAAACCTTAATGGCCATACGGAGGCTTTTATTGAAGAGAAGAAAAGAGCTTAATTATTCGTCGCTGCCTGTATCTATTTCGTATGTAACGGATACGTTGGCGCTTATCTCCAATTCGCCGGTGCTTATGCTTACGGCTTCTTCTGCCGCGGCGGTGTCGTATGCAAGCGAATTTGATTCTGAGTACACGTTTGGTGTGTAGCTCGTGCTGGTCTCATCTACGCTTGAAGGCACGGCTTTAATGGTTACTCCGAGTGCTTCGGCTATTGCCTCGGCCTTAGCCTGCGCGTCGGATACGGCGGCTTTCAATGCCTGCTGATAGGCGCCGGAACTGTCCGAAACGGAGAAGCTCAGCGAATATGTGCCGGTAGCGCCCGCGGCTATGGCATCGCTCAGCACCTGGCCAACGCTGTCAATATCCCTTATGGTAACGGATACGGAGTTGTTCATGGTGTAGCTTACAACCAGGGCGGGGGACTTATCGTAATCGTAGTTTTCATAAAGCGAAACATTTTCGGTTGTAATATCCGCTTCGTCTATTCCGTCGGCCTTCAGCGCTTCAATAACGGCTTCCATTATTGTTGAGTTTTCACTCTGTGCGGTCGCCGGATCCTCATTGGTTGTTTTTACCTGTATGGTTACCGTTGCTATATCCGGCGTGAGTTTGGCAATGCCGGAACCGCTTACGCTTATTACGGATGCTTTGTCGCCGTCATCCTGGTTTATGGTTACCTCGGGGCTGATTACCTGCGGGGTATAGCTTGTGGCGCTCTGGGAGCTGGTCTTGCAGCCGGTGAGCATAACGGCGGCCAGGCAAACGCACGGAATTAATGCTGCATACTTTTTATTCATTCTTGGTTTCTTCCTCCTTAGGAACGGTATTCTTTTTCTTGCCGTGCTTTTTTACCGCGGCTCGAACAATTATCACTATCAGCGCAGCCGCTATTGCCACGATAACTATTACGGGCAGGCTCGATACAAACCACACAAAGAAGTTAACGAAGAATACTCCAACTCCGTTCAGCGTGTTCGTAAAGCCATCGCTTATTCTTTCGGCGGTGGTTTGCTCGTTGGCAGGGCCGGTTATGGAATTGCGCTCGGTGATGAAAAGATAAACGGTGGTGTAGTCTATAAGCGCGTCATAGCGCTTAAGCGTGCCGGTAAGAGATTCTATCTCCAGCATAACCTCGCTTATCCTGTTCTCAAGCTCTATTATATCAGATAGATCATCCGTTTCAACCATAATCGCGCGCAGCCTTTCAAGCTGCTCTTGCAGCACGGCAAGGCGGGTATCGGCATCATAGTATTCATCGGTGATGTCGTCCGTATAATCGCGAATGTAGTTTATTTTGCCAAGCGTTTCCACGCCGCTTACAAAATCGCTTGCCTTTTCGGCCGGAATACGGATTGTCATTTCCAGGTATCTGCCCGCATCGCCGTAAGCCTCGGGCTTTGATCCGCTAAGGCTTGATTCCAGTACATATCCGCCAAACTCACTTATTCTGGAATTAATGTAGGCCGTGTCGTCATCAAATGTGCTTGTGGTAAGGCTTATATCGTAATTCCTGATTATCTTCCGCCCGGCGTACATATCCTCGGATGATTTGGTGGTACTTGTTGAATTGGTGTAAGCATTGTAACTTAAAGATACATCGGAATCGCTTGCCGCGGCAGCGGAGGCGTAATCCTCAACGTATTCAACCTCGCTCTCTCCAATGGTATTATATGAAATGCTTGCATCTGTCGCCGCGTAACAATCATAGCTTGATGAGCGGCCGCTGCATCCCGTAAACGCCAGGCAAAGCATAAGCGCCGCGGAAATAACTGCAAAAAGCTTTTTGTATCGGTTCATTCTGTGTACCCTCCTTAAGTAGTGCCTTTGTAAATATAACGCGTGAATGCGGCAAAAGGTTCCAATTACGGAATAATTGTATCATGTATATGCTTGTTCGGGCAAAAAATGCGCGCAAATCGGCGAATATAAGCCTGAAAATTGCCGTAATGCTTTATTTTTTGAACATTGCTGTGATATAATAACCAAAAGCGTCCTTAGGGAGGATACATAATGAAGTGCAGATATTGCCACGGAACCGAAAGCAAGGTTGTAGACTCTAGGCCTACAGATGACGGCACGAGCATTCGCAGGCGCAGAGAATGCATGACCTGCGGCCGCCGCTTTACCACCTATGAAAAAATAGAAGAAATTCCGATCATGGTTATAAAAAAAGACGGTCGCCGCGAAGCTTTCGACAGCGAAAAGGTGCTTATGGGCATTCGCAAGGCCTGTGAAAAGCGCCCCGTAAGCGCGGCTCAGATGGACAAGCTGGTGGAGGAGGTTGTTCGTGAAGTGAACAACACCCTTGAGCAGGAGGTTACCAGCAACTATGTCGGTGAGCTTGTAATGCGCGGTCTAAAGGATTTGGACGAGGTCGCGTATGTCCGTTTCGCTTCCGTATACAGGCAATTTAAGGATATAAACACGTTTATGGAAGAACTCAAACTTCTTTTGAACGATAAGTGCGAATGATGGACAGATACGAATACCTTTCCTTATACCAAAGAATGAATCATGGCTGCCTGTATGAAGAAAACGCAGGCATAGGCTTTTTCCGTGCTAAGCAGCTGAAGAATATGCCCGGTGTTGAGCATGGGTTTACGTCAAGGCAGGGAGGGGTAAGCCCCAAGCCCTGCGATTCGCTCCATTTGAATTTCAAAAAGCCGCATGATTTGGCTCTTGTAAAAGAAAATTTCTCACGCTTCGCTTCCGCCGCCGGGATAGATTATCAAAGCATGGTTGTTGTAAGCTATGAGCACGGCACAAATGTGCTTAAGCTTGATTCAAAAGACGCGGGCCGCGGTTTTGATAAGGAGCCGCTCGATAATTGCGACGGTATAATTACCGATTCGCCTGATCTTACCCTTATAACAAATCATGCCGACTGCGGTGCTTTCTTTATATTCGATCCGGTTAAAAAGGCAGTTGGCCTTGCCCATTCCGGCTGGAAGGGTACGCTCGGCGGCATCGGGGCGAATGTTGTAAAGCTTATGCAGCAGTGCTACGGATCAAACCCCGGCGATATGATAGCTTCCACAGGCCCAGCAATTTGCAAAAATTGCTACGAGGTGGACGAGCCGCTTGCAAACAGGTTTGATGATCGCTTTGGTCGGGGCGTATGCACGCGGCCGGGCAGGGAAGGGCATGCCTGGCTTGATCTTGAGGCCGCCCAGGCGATTCAGCTTGTTGAGGCGGGGCTCAAATGCGAAAATATAACGCTTATGGAAAAGTGTACGTTTGAGGATGAAGAGCACCTTTTTTCGCACAGGCGTGATACGCCGCGCTTTGGCGGAACGGGAGATATGGCAGCATATATACGCATCGTGGCAGAAGATGCATAAAAAGAAAAATATATGTGAATTGCCCGATAACTCGGGCATGTGATGCTTTTCATAAGCATCGTAATCTGATATAATATCGAAAAAGATAAATAAGGAGGGCATATTATGGCAGCAGAAAATGAGATTACGCGTGAGCTGAACGAGGTACAGGGCGGCAAAATAAGCTTTGCGCCGGACGTGATAGCAACTATAGCAAGCCTTGCCGCAACCGAGGTTGATGGCGTAGAGGGCATGGCCGGCGGAGTAGTTGAAGGCATTACCGGCATGATAAGCAACAAAAAGAGCCTGACCAAGGGCGTTAAGGTTGATGTGTCCGATGAGCAGGTTTCAATCGATGTGAGCGTTATCATCAAGTATGGCTACAAGCTGCACGAGGTATGCGCAAATATACAGAACGGCGCCAAGAACGCAATCGAGACCATGACCGGCCTTAAGGTAAGCGCTGTAAACGTATTTGTTTCATCCATTAGCTTTGAAAAGGCGAAGAAGCAGGTTGTACAGCCTGCGGCAGAGGCCGAGCAGACCACGGAAGAATAAAACAAAGCACAGTAATTGATTACGCCGCCGCGTATACGGCGGCGTATATTAGGAGTGACGAAATGAGATTTAATTTTTTTGACAAATTCCTGCTCGTGCTGCTGCTTTTGTGCGTAATAGCGCTGAGCGCGCTGTGCGTAGCAACGGCTATGGGCTTCGTTTCGTATGAAATGATAGTTACGCCGATTCAAATCGTTACAAACGGTCTTATTGTAAATAAGCTTATACTCGGCGCTATAGGCGTTGTCCTGCTTGCCATAGCGTTAAGGCTGTTTGTGGCTATGGGCAAAAAGCGCACCACGAAGGGCGCCGCGGCTCCCATGCCCACATCTACAATGGTAATGAGCGGCGATAACGGCTCCGCCTATATATCAATTGCCGCTATAGATTCATTGGTGCAAAGGCATTGCCGTGCCAACGCAAAGGTTAAGGAATGTGAGTCGGCGGTATTGCCGGCAAGCGATCCTTCCTCCGGCATAAGCATAAAGCTCAGGCTTGGTGTTTCACCCGATGCGGTAATACCGGAGCTTAGCGCAAATCTTCAAAAGAGCCTTAAAGAGTATATTGAGTCGCTTTGCGGCGTTGCCGTAAACGCTATCGATATTCTTATAGTGCCGGTGCAGCAAAAGAGCATATAAGGAGTACGCTGTATGAATTTCATGGAATTTTGGCTTAAATATAAGTGGCGCATACTCAGCGTGCTGTTCGCAATAGTTCTTGCGGCGTTTCTCTTTACCATCGGGTTTTGGAAAACGCTCCTGCTTTTCGTGCTGGTCGGTATCGCCTTCTTTATAGGCTCGCTGCTTGATGAGGGCGGGCGCGCAAGGGTGAGCGAATTTTTCCGTTCCATCTTTAAAAGCAATAAGTAACGCGGTATAATTATTCACAAACATACACAAAGGAAGATATCACATGAGCAGAAAAACCGCCCGTGAAGTGGCGATGAAGTTGGCGTTCGCGCGTCTGTTCGGCGGCGAAGATACCTACGAGGCCATATTGGAAAAATCGGGCATTAACGAGAAGCCTACCGAAGACGATATGAGCTATTCGGACCAGGTTATTCGCGGCATAGAAGAGCATGGCACGGAGCTTGATGAGAAAATAGCGGAGCTTGCGATAGGCTGGAGCATAGATCGTATGCCGAGAGTGGATCTGTCCATACTGCGCGTAGCAATTTACGAAATGCTGTATATGGACGCTATTCCCTCAAGCGTATCCATAAACGAAGCGGTAGAGCTTGCGAAGCGCTTCGGTGGAGAGAAAAGCTCTTCGTATATAAACGGTATGCTGGGCACGCTTGCCAAGCAAACCGGCAAGGAATAAAAACTTGAACGCGCAGTATATTGGCATAGACACAAGCTGTTATACAACATCCGCCGCATGCGTGGAAAATGGGAGCATCGTTTCTGATAAAAGGACGATGCTCCGCGTTGCGTCCGGGGAAAGAGGACTTAGGCAGAGTGACGGCGTTTTTCAGCACGTAAGAAACCTTGCCAAGATAATGCCAAACCTTTTGTCGGATTCCGACAGGGCGTCGATTAAGGCGGTTGCGGTAAGCACCCGTCCGAGGCCTGAACAGGATTCGTATATGCCCGTGTTCCTTGCCGGCAAAACCGCCGCGATAACGCTTGCCAACGCCCTAGATGTAAGGCTTATTGAGTTAAGCCATCAGCAGGGGCATATAAGAGCCGCCTTATACGGGAATGAGAGCCTTATCGGGAAACGCTTCCTTGGCATGCATATATCCGGCGGCACAACCGAAATATTTGTTGTAAGCGAAAATCTCGGGATAACATTAATAGGCGGCTGCGGCGATCTTCATGCGGGTCAGCTTGTTGACAGAGTTGGCGTAAGCCTGGGTATGGATTTCCCCAGCGGAAAATATATGGAGGCGCTTGCCTCTGGCTTAAATGAGGAGCCAACCGTGCGCCTGCCCATATGGGTGCGCGGAACAAAGTGCTCATTTTCCGGCACCGAAAGCGCCGCGCAAAGGTTGATAGAGCAGCATGCGGACAGCGCACAGATAGCGTATGCTGTGTATGACGCTATGGCGCGCACGTTCCATAAGCTTATCGTAAACGCTGCGGACGAAACCGGGCTTGATTGTGTGCTTATCGCGGGTGGTGTTGCTTCAAGCGGCCTTTTAAGGCATTTGCTTACCGAAAGAATGGCTAAGCGCGGTCATGTTGATATACGGTTTGGCGAAGGAAAGCTTTCAAGCGACAATGCTGTCGGCATTGCCCTTTTGTGCGAAGATATATGCACGGGGAGAATTGAAACATGACTGAAGGGTATATTTTAAGCGTTACGCAGCTTAATGAATATGTCAATTCGCTGATAAGAAACGATGTGCTGCTTGGGTCCGTATCAATACGCGGCGAAATAAGCGGCCTTAAGCGCCATACTTCAGGGCATGTTTATTTTTCGCTTAAGGATGACTCCGCCCTTGTCAGATGCGTTATGTTCAGGCAAAACGCCATATCTATGCCTGCGGGCATTACCGACGGCATGCAGGTCGTCGTTTCAGGCTACGCATCAATATACACTAAAGACGGTCAGTTTCAGTTTTACGTAAAATCGATGAGCCGCGAGGGCGAGGGAGAGCTTTACAGGCGCTTTCTTATGCTTAAAACAAGGCTTGCGGCGCAGGGACTTTTCGATGAAAATCATAAAAAGCCAATACCTGTGCTTCCGAAATGCGTGGGCGTTGTAACATCAAAAACCGGGGCGGCGCTGCAGGACATAATAAATATTATTCGCAGGCGGTTCCCTATGATGGATATACTTGTTTCGCCTGCCTCAGTACAGGGCATCGGTGCCGCAAAGGAAATAGCGGACGCGATTAAACTTATTGATTCAAGCGGTAAGGCGGATGTTTTGATTGTCGGCCGCGGCGGAGGAAGCATAGAGGACCTTTGGGCGTTTAATGAAGAAGTTGTGGCCCGCGCGATATACGAGTGCAAAACTCCGGTTATAAGCGCTGTCGGCCACGAAACGGATTTTACCATAGCCGATTTTACGGCGGACCTTCGCGCGCCAACGCCAAGCGCGGCGGCGGAATTGTGCGTGCCAGAGTACGAGGCGCTGAGCGAGTCACTTGAGTATGTATCAGAAAGGATGCTTTCGCTCTGTACGGATAGAATAGAGCGGGAAGAGAAGACCGTAGCTGTGCTTGAACAGGGGGCGGCGCGCAACGCCTGTGCGCAGGAACTTAGCTTAAAAGAAGCGGAGCTTAACTCTCTTATGACGGGCATTTCATCTGCCGTGCGGCAAAGCGTAAGCGATGCCGAGCATACACTGGCGCTGAATTCTGCAAGGCTTGATTCATTGGCCCCGTCGCGCACACTTGAACGCGGCTACGCCATAATCAAAAAGGGAAAGAAATATGTTTCGTCGGTTAATAACTTAACTGCCGGAGATGATATAGAAATTTTGCTTAGCGACGGCACGGCGGGAGCGAATGTTACCTTTGCCGGGAAGGAAGGAAAATAATGGCGAAAAAGTCGGAAACTTACGAAAACATGACCGAAAGGCTGCAGCAGATAGCGGATAAGCTTTCGGATGGCAACCTGCCGCTTGAAGAGATGATAAAGCTTTATGAAGAGGGTGCGAAGCTTGCTTCAAAGTGCCGTGAAATGCTTGAAGGATATAAGGCACGGCTTGATATAATAGAAAAGCAGAACGGTGAAAAAGACGATGAGTGACAAGGAACGCATCGAAAGGATAGAAACCGCGCTTAAAGCGTATGTCGAAAACTGCGGAGCTCCGGAAAAGCTGAAGCAGTCAATGGCATACAGTCTGCTTGCCGGCGGCAAGCGCCTAAGGCCGGTGCTTTGCCTTAAAACCGCAGCTATGCTTGGCGGCAGCGAGGAGGACGCAATGCCCATCGCGTGCGCCCTTGAGATGATACATACCTATTCTCTCATACACGATGATTTGCCATGCATGGATAATGACGATATGCGGCGCGGCAGGCCGTCAAATCATGTTGTATTCGGAGAATCCGGCGCAATGCTTGCCGGGGACGGACTTTTAAGCCTTGCTTTTGAAACCATGCTTAACGCCGGGCTTGAGATAGTGAAACGCGCGCCGCGCTACTATGAGGCGTGTGCGGAGGTTGCTCGCGGTGCGGGAGTAAGCGGCATGGTTGCGGGTCAAACGCTTGATCTTGATATGACCGGAAAAACAGGCGACCTTGCCATGCTTGAGGCGATACAGTCGCGGAAAACCGGCGCTATGATAGAAGCCGCCATTGCTTCCGGCGCTATAATCGCGAACGCGAATGAAGATGAGCTTTCGGCAATAAGGCGATACGCGAAAAGCTTCGGCAGACTTTTCCAGATAACGGATGACCTTTTGGATGTTGTAGGCTCTAACGAGGCTATGGGCAAAACTCTCGGCAAGGATGCCGCGGAGGATAAGCTTACGGCGGTTACGCTTCTCGGCCTTGACGGAGCGAAAAAGTATGCCGCCGATACGGCGGAAGAAGCAAGGCTTGCGCTTAGCATATTTGGAGACAGTGCCGGGTGGATGAACGCTCTTATAGACTCCACTTTAAGCAGAAATAAATAGATAAGTGTACTGCGGCGGATGTCGATTAAATAGTACACCGCTGATGATGAAAGGCAGACTGGGATGGCGGAATACCCCATTATAAACAAAATACATTCTAGCGCCGATTACCGCTCGTTATCCGCAGAGGAACTCAAAAAACTCCCTGCGGAAATACGTGCTTTTTTGGTAGACAAGGTTTCTCAAAACGGCGGGCATCTCGCCTCAAACCTTGGAGTGGTGGAGCTTACAATGGCGCTGCACAGCGCGTTTTACGCTCCTGAGGACAGAATAATATTCGATGTTGGCCATCAGGCCTATGTTCATAAAATACTTTCAGGCAGGGCGGATCAGTTTGATACGCTAAGAAAGGCCAATGGCCTCAGCGGTTTCCCAAAGCGCGCGGAAAGCGAATGCGATCCGTTTGAAACGGGTCATGCCAGCACGTCCGTATCGGCCGCTATAGGCATACTGCGGGCGGATAAAATCCTTGGTAGGGACAGAAACGTTGTAGCCGTTATAGGAGATGGCGCCCTTTCCGGCGGCATGTGCTTTGAGGCGCTTAATGATGCTGGTCAGAGCGGCTTACCGCTTATAGTCCTTATAAACGATAACGCCATGTCCATATCCAGAAACGTGGGCGCGCTTAGCAAGCATCTTTATAAGATTCGTTCAAGCAGGTCGTATCGGCGCTTCAAAACAAATTTTTCGGAAAAGCTTAAGCGCATCCCGCTTGTAGGCGAAAAGCTTTTTTCTGTGCTGCAAAGAGTAAAGAACAAGATAAAGTATTTTCTTATTCCGAATGTGCTCTTTGAGGAAATGGGCTTTATATACTTAGGACCTGTGGATGGGCATAACGTAAAGGGCATGACAAGCGTGCTTAAGCGCGCCAAGGAGCTTAAAGAACCGGTAGTGATTCACGCGCTTACGATAAAAGGGAGAGGATACAGCTTTGCCGAAAATGATCCCGAGCGCTTCCATGGCATAAGCAGCTTCGATGCCCAAACCGGAAAGGTAAACAAAAAAAGCTCCGAAAAGAGCAATTCGGCTGTGTTTGGCGAAGAGCTTTGCAAATTAGCCGAAAATGATAAAAGAATAGCCGCCATAACCGCCGCTATGCCGTCCGGTACCGGGCTTAGTGAATTCGCGCGGCTTTATCCGGAAAGATTTTTTGATGTAGGAATAGCGGAGGAGCATGCGGTAACAATGGCGGCCGGCATGGCAAGCGCCGGCATGCGCCCCGTTGTAGCCATATACTCAACCTTTTTGCAGCGCGCTTATGACCAAATAATTCATGATGTTTGTCTGCAGGGGCTGAATGTGTGCTTTGCGATTGACAGAGCCGGCCTTGTGGGCGAGGATGGCGAAACGCATCAGGGCATATACGATATAGCGTTCCTTATCAATCTGTACGGAATGAAGATAATGGCGCCGTCAAGCAGGCAGGAATTGAAAGAAATGCTTGGCATGGCGCTCGCGCTTGACGGGCCGTGCGCCATAAGATACAATCGCGGCTCGCTGCCGGATAAACCTGTTGAAAAGCCGATAGAGTTCGGCAAATGGGAAGAGATCAAATCCATTTCATCCGTTACGATTATAGCCGAAGGCAGGCTTGTGCAAACGGCGATCAATGCTTCAAACGGTACCGATGCGGGCGTGATAAACGCGCGGTTTATAAAGCCCATGGATGAAGAAATGCTTGAAAGAGTAGCCAACACATGCCGTCATGTGATAACATTGGAAGACGGAATAAAGCACGGCGGCATGGGCAGCGCGATAAAAGAACGCCTTGCGGGCAAAGTAAACGTGATTGTGCTTGGTATAGACGAAAAACCGGTAGCGCATGCAAGCATAGCCGAGCAGGATGAGCTTAACGGCATATCGGAAGAAGCCGTGCGTAAGCTTATTACAAAAATTATTCAAGGGGACGATGTATGAAAGGTACGCGGGCAGACGTAAGGCTTGTTGAGCTTGGCTTGTGCCAAAGCCGTGAAAAAGCACGTTCGCTTATAATGAGCGGGGCGGTATATATAAATGAGGTTCGCGTAGAAAAGGCGGGGGACAATGTGCCGGAAGACTGTGTGCTTACGGTGCGCGAAAATCCCAATCCGTTTGTAAGCCGCGG
This sequence comes from uncultured Clostridium sp., assembly GCA_964600045.1. Classification (GTDB taxonomy): domain Bacteria; phylum Bacillota; class Clostridia; order Christensenellales; family CAG-138; genus Phil1. Next base: position 54,413 of record CAZRHS010000003.1, on the reverse strand, counting down.
CGGACTTAAGCTGCAAAAAGCCGTAGATAAATACAATATAGAACTAAACGGGCTGGTGGCCATGGATGTGGGCGCATCTACCGGCGGGTTTACGGATTGCATGCTTCAGCACGGCGCGAAAAAGGTATATTCCATAGATGTCGGCTATGGCCAGCTTGATTGGCGGCTTAGAAATGACGAACGCGTTAAGGTTATGGAGCGCACGAATGCCCGCAACATGGAGCCCGATTGGTTTGATGAAACGGTTGAGTTCGCCTCAATGGATGTTTCATTTATATCAATTAAGCTGATATTACCCGCGATTTATAATTGCCTTAAGGATGATTCACAAGCTGTAATACTTGTAAAACCTCAGTTTGAGGCAGGCAAAGGCAAAGTAGGCAAGAACGGGGTTGTAAGGGAAGAGTCTACCCATAAGGAAGTATTGCTTTCGTGCATGCTGTTCGCTCAGTCATTAGGCTTTGAAATTGAGCATGTCGACTATTCCCCTATAACAGGACCGAAGGGAAATATAGAATTTCTTATGGTTCTGCGTAAGCGCGGGAATGATGCGAATATGATTATGCAGGATCAGGCGGCTGAAATTGCGCAAAATGTTGTGGCGGCAGCCCACGCAGATGAGTTTATTACATAAAATTGCATAATTAACACTTGTATAATTGGCTGCTTATAATGTATAATACCAATCAGTAGATTTCGGAGTGTATATGAATTCTGGTATCAAACTTGCATTTTTCACAAATCCGGAACGGGAAACCGCAGTAAATGGCCTTCAAGATGCCGTGAGAATGGCAAAACGCTTGGGGTGCAAATGCTATATAGACAAAGATTTGGAAAATTCCGGCCTGGAAGGTGTTGAAAGGCTGGAGGATAATAGACCCGACTTCGTTCTCGCGTTCGGCGGAGACGGAACAATACTTCGCGCGGCCGGTGAGGCTATGCAGTATTCGGCTCCTATACTTGGCGTAAACTTCGGACGAATAGGCTTTTTGAGCGAAATCGATCCGCATGGATTTGAAAACGGACTGAATCGGCTGATCGCGGGAGAATACACGTTAGATCGGCGAACCATGCTTACCTGCACCGTTAACGGCGGCGATCCGCACTATTTCCTTAATGATTTGCTGCTTTATAAGCGAACATTTTCGGGCGTTGCGGAAATATCGATTGAAGTTGACGGGCTCAGTGCCGGCTCTGTTATATGCGATGGTGTTATAGCAAGCACGTCAACTGGTGCTACGGGCTATTCAATTTCCGCCGGCGGTCCCGTGATAGCCCCGGGGCTTGACGCACTTATAATAACTCCAATTTGTCCGCATACGCTTACGTCCCGCCCGATAGTGGCTCCGGCAGGCGTAAAGGCAAGCTTTTCAATGAAAACGGAAGGGTGCCTTTCTGTGGACGGTATTTATACATCAGATATCAGCACCGTTGATACCATAACGGTATCGGACGAAAAAATAGCTGTCGATTTTGTCCGCTTTGGCAGGCAGAATATATATGAACTGATAAGACAAAGGCTTTCATAGCTCTTAACCGGTCGGACAATAGATCCGGGCTGTGTATGGGGAGCATAAAACGCTTGGAGGGTATAAGAATGAAATCTGAGAGGCATGCGTTAATACTCAACCTGATTGAAAAGGAAAATGTGGAAACGCAGGAAGAGCTTGCGGTGTTGCTGAAAAAGAGGGGAGTATCGGTTACTCAGGCTACGGTGTCAAGGGACATTAAGGAGCTGAGGCTTATAAAGGTGCTTTGCGAAAACGGCGGCTATAAATACGCTACCGTGGACAAGGCCGAGGCCGGTATGAAGGAGCGGTTTGTCAGAATATTCTCCGATTCGGTTATAAACATAACCTCCTCAGGAAACATCGTTATTCTTAAAACCCTGTCCGGATCCGCCAATGCGGCGGCGGAGGCTGTGGATTCCATGCATTGGGATGACATAGCCGGTACCATGGCGGGCGATAATACGATTTTTATCGTGGCCAAAAACGAAAAGGTTGTGCCGGAGATTGTTGAAAGGCTCGGCTTGATGATAAGAAAATAAGGTAAAGGGCAAAATGCTTCAGAGTTTGTACTTGGAAAATATTGCGCTCATTGAGAAGCTGGGGATTGAGCTTTTCCCCGGCTTCAATGTTTTGACGGGAGAAACGGGCGCGGGTAAATCAATAATAATCGATGCCGTTAACTTTGTGCTTGGCGAGCGTACAAGTCGCGATCTTATAAGAAACGGAGCATCAAAGGCAAAGGTTGATGCCGTGTTCAGCTTAAATGAGGGCGACAGGGTTTATGAAGCACTCGACAAACTCGGCATTGAGGCTGAAAACGAAATAATCCTTTCAAGAGAACTTTCCACATCCGGGCGCAATTCGTGCCGTATAAACGGTACACTTGTGCCTGTTGCCATGCTGAAAAGTGTATCCGATACGCTTGTTGATATTCATGGCCAGCATGAGCATCAGGCTTTGCTTGATCCTGAAAACCATATCGGCTATCTGGATGCATTCTGCCACTCGGATTCATTCCCTTTGATTGAAAAAATAGACAATATCGTTTCTGAATACGGCGCGCTTACGCTAAAACGCAATTCCGGTTTTTCATCGGAAAGCGAACGTGAACGCGAAATGGATATGCTGCGCTATCAGATAGACGAAATTTCGTCTGCCGCTCTTGAAGCGGATGAAGAAGAAAAGCTTAACGCTGAAAAGACCATTTTGCTGAATGCGGAGCGCATACGTACCGCTCTTGAGTCCGCGCACGCGGCGCTGAGCGGCGGGGAAGACGGCAGTGCCTTAAGCCTTATAGACGATGCCAGGCGTAGCCTTAAGGATATAGCGGCGCTGAACGGCGAGTATGAAGAATTCGCCAATCGTCTGGAGGAACTTTATTACACAGCCGAGGATATAAGCTTCTCAATTCGTGATTCAAGTGAAAATGTGGACATGAATATGCAGCGGCTTGAGGAGATTGAACAGCGGCTTAAGCTTATATCTGACCTTAAACGAAAATACGGCCGCTCGGCCGAAGAAGTAATAAACTTTGGCGTGGAGGCTCAGAACAGGCTAAATGAGCTTGAAAATGCTGAAGCCTTGGCGGCGGAGATGGATAAAAAGCTTAATAAACTCAAAGCGGAATACAATGCGGAGGCAGACAAGCTTACGCTGGTAAGAAAGAACGCCTGCGAGAAACTTAAGCAAAGCGTATTGAACGAGCTTAGCGATCTTGGTATGAGCAAGGCCAAATTCGATGTTTCGCTTATAAATCAATCAAGCGGAGAACCCAGAAAAAACGGGCGTGAAACAGCTGAATTCATGCTGAGTGCTAACCCCGGAGAACCGCTGAAGCCTCTTGAAAAGGTAGCCTCCGGCGGTGAGCTTAGCCGCATAATGCTTTGCTTCAAAACCATATTTGCCGATAACGATCGTATCCCAACGCTTATATTTGATGAAATCGATACGGGCATAAGCGGCCGCACCGCCGCGGTTGTCGGCGAAAAAATGCTTGGCATAGCCAAAAAACATCAGGTTATATGCGTAACACATCTGGCTCAGATAGCCGCCCTTGCGGATGCGCATTTGATGGTGCGAAAGTATGATGACGGCGAGAAAACGTTTGTTGAAACACGCCAGCTGAATGAGGAGGAAAAAGTCTCCCGCATAGCAAACATGATGGATGGCGAAAGCAATTCCCCCTCTGCCGTTTTGCATGCAAAAGAGCTTATAGCGAGGGCCGAAAAGATAAAAGGCGGCAAGGCCGAATGAAGTTCGTCCCTGTACCGTTTATCACGGGAATGCAAAGTTGTATAATATACCGGCATAAGGACTGTATGCCTTAAAATCGGCAGGTTAGAGAGGTGTATAAAGTGAAAAAGAGAGCAACTATAGTGGTACTTGACAGCGTTGGCATAGGCTCATTGCCTGATGCGGCGCAGTTTGGCGACGAAGGCGCGCATACGCTTGGCCATATTTTCGAACATACACACATGAAAATAGACAATATGCTTGCGCTCGGCCTTGGCAACATAGAGGGGTCAAATCTTCCCGCCGTGCAGTCTCCTGCAGGTTGTTATGGCAAAGGAATGGAGAAAACGAAAGCAAAGGATACAACAAGCGGTCATTGGGAAATGGCCGGCGTAATAATGGATCCTCCATTCAGAACGTATCCGAACGGTTTTCCCAAGCATGTAATAGATGAATTCGAGCGCAGAACGGGTCGCGGAACGCTTGGCAATATTGTAGCCTCCGGTACTGAGATTATTCAGGTGCTCGGCGATGAGCATGTCAAAACCGGCAAGCTTATAGTATACACTTCGGCGGACAGCGTTTTTCAGGTAGCCGCGCACGAGGACGTGGTACCTTTGGAAGAGCTTTACAATTGCTGCCGCATAGCCCGCGAAATCCTTATGGGAGATGAGCTTGTGGGCCGGGTTATAGCAAGGCCGTTTATAGGCGGCAACGGAAAATATACCAGAACCGAAAACCGAAAGGATTATGCCGTTCCTCCCATAAGTGAAACTATACTCGATTCACTTACCGCGTCAGGCCTTGTTACCGCCGGTGTAGGAAAAATAGAGGACATATTCTGCAAACGAGGCCTGAGCCTTATCAACCATACCAAGAATAATCACGATGGAATTGAGGCCACTATTGATTTCCTGAAGGACGGCAGGGCGGACTTTATATTCACAAATCTTGTGGATTTCGATATGCTTTACGGCCATAGGAACAATATTCAGGGATATGCTGAGGCTTTGGAATACTTTGATAAGCGTCTGCCGGACATAATGGCGAATATGCATGAAGGTGATCTTCTTATCATAACGGCCGACCATGGGTGCGATCCCGCTTATCCCGGAACCGATCATACTCGTGAATATATCCCCATTGTTGTATGGGGCCCCTGTATGAAACGCGGCGTTAACATAGGAATAAGAAATACATTTGCCGATTTGGGCAGCACGGTTGTTGATTATCTTACCGGCAAACCTTTCAAAGTTGGCGAATCATTCCTTGACAAGGTGAAATAAGCACCTAAAAGCCTGCTTTTCGTGATTGTGGCGGCTTGAAAAAGCAAAAACTGTATGATATAATGCCGAAAGTATTTGGCAATGACGGAGCAAAGCGGCCTGCCGTTGCCTCAGAGAGGGCTGCGTAAGCTGTGAGCAGCCTGCAAAGATTGGCCGCATAAAGTTCTCTCCCGAGCCGCGCCGGGGAATCCGCGAATACAGTTTGCGGTGCGTAGTCGGCGCCGGGTAAGCCCGTTACAGCGTTAAAGGCCTCGTGACAGCGGGGCGAATAAGGGTGGTACCACGAGCGCGCCTTCGTCCCTAAAGACGAGGCGCGTATTAGTTTTTTCAGGAGGTTTTATCCAAAATGAATGAGGCACTGGAAAAGATAAGGCAGGAAGCGCTTGCCCGCCTTCAGGAAGTGCGCGAAGAAAAGGAACTTGAGGAGCTTAATTCTTCCGTTCTCGGCAGAAGCGGCTCACTTACGGGAATCCTCAGAAGCATGGGCCAGCTGGATAAAGAGCAGCGCGCCAAGCTTGGTCAGGCTTCTAATGCCGTTAAAAAGGAACTGGAGCAGGCCATAGCGGAGCGCAGGGCAAAAATAGCCCAGCTTATGCAGCAGAGGGCCTTTGAAAAGGAAACTTTGGACGTAACGGAGCCTGGCGTACGCCGTCAGCCGAGGGGCAGGCTTCATCCCATGACTCAGACCTATCGCGAGATAAGGGACGCTCTTATAGGCATGGGCTTTACAACGTTCCAGGGTCCCGAAGTCGAGTACGATGACTTCAATTTTACGAAGCTTAATCTTCCGCAGGATCATCCCGCGCGCGATATGCAGGATACGTTCTATATAAACGATAAGGTCGTGCTCAGAACGCACACTTCTCCCTGCGAAGCAAGGGCCCTTATGACGATAAAACCGCCGTTCAGGCTTGTTATACCCGGCCGCGTGTTCCGTGTTGACGAGGTGGATGCAAGCCATAGCCCTGTGTTTATGCAGATGGAAGGCCTTGTTGTTGATAAAAACATAAGCTTTGCCGATCTTAAGGGTACGCTTGACGAGTTTGTGCACACCGTGTTCGGACCGGAGGTTAAAACCCGTATGCGCCCGAGCTATTTCCCGTTTACCGAACCTTCTGCAGAGGTTGATATATCCTGCACTATATGCGGGGGCAAGGGCTGCCGCGTGTGCAAGGGAACTGGTTGGCTTGAAATACTCGGCTGCGGCGTTACCAACCCGCACGAGCTTGAGAATTGCGGACTTGATCCGCATGAGTGGAGCGCGTTCGCGTTCGGCATTGGCGTGGATAGGGTTACCAGCCTTAAATACGGCATAAACGATATCCGCCTTGAATACGAAAACGATGCCCGTTTCCTGGGGCAGTTCTAAGGAGGCTGAATAATATGAAACTTCCGCTTAGTTGGTTAAAGGACTACGTTGAATGGAACGTAACCCCCGACGAATTCGTTGAAAAACTTATGTGGCGCGGCTTTGAGTGCGCGGGATACGCGGGCGAGATGGACGGCATTACCAATGTTGTCGTGGGCAAGATTGTTGCCCTTCGCAAGCATCAGGACTCCGACCATCTTCAGATCTGCACAATCGATGTCGGCAGCGGTGAACCGCTCTGCATAGTTACCGGCGCGACCAATGTATTTGAAGGCGCGTTGGTGCCAGTTGCGCTTGACGGAGCTCATCTTGCGGGCGACATAGTGATTAAGCCCACCGTTATGCGCGGCGTAAAGAGCTACGGCATGCTTTGCTCCGGCCATGAGCTTGGCCTCAGCGAGGCGGATTATCCCGGTGCCGAGTTTAACGGAATAATGATTCTGCATGAGGATCATCCGCTGGGACAGAGCATACAGGAAGCCGTCGGTCTTGACGACATAGTGTTTGATATAGAGCTTACGCCTAACCGCGCCGATTGCCAGAGCATAATAGGCATGTGCCGTGAGGCCGCCGCGGCGCTCGGACAAAAGTTCAAAGAGCCCGTGATTCGTCATATAGAGGGCGAGGGAGACATTCATGATTATGCTTCCGTAACCGTTGAAAATACCGAGCTTTGTCCGCGCTACACCGCGCGTGTCGTAACGGACCTTAATATAGAGCCTTCTCCCGCATGGATGCAGAAACGCCTTCGCGCGGTAGGCATGCGCCCGATAAACAACATAGTCGATATAACCAACTATGTTCTTGTTGAGTATGGTCATCCAATGCATTCCTTCGATCTTGCGTGCGTTAAAGATGGCAATATAATCGTTCGCAACGCCCATGAAAACGAGGTTGTTACCACGCTTGACGGTAAAGAGCGCCCCGTTACGCCGGATATGCTCTTGATTGCCGATCCTGAAAAGGGTGTTGGTATAGCGGGCGTTATGGGCGGACTTAACAGCGAAATTACTCCCGATACAAAGGCAACCCTTTTTGAGGCCGCCGCGTTTAAGGGCAGCAGTATCCGCGCAACAACAAGAAAACTGCATCATGTTACCGATGCGGCCGCCCGCTTTATAAAGGGCGTTGAGCCGGTAAACGCTATGCTTGCGGAGGAAAGGGCAATAGAGCTTGTTGATGAGCTGCACGCCGGCAAGGTAATAGGTGGAACGATCGATATTTGCAATGCCGACATTACCGAGCATACCATATATACCGATATAGCCCATATAAACCGCATACTCAGCACCGATATTTCTGGCGAGGCCATGGTCGAGATGCTTGCCACGATTAATATAAGCGCAAAGGTAGCGGGCGATAAGCTTGAAGTGCTTATACCTCACTTCCGTACAGATATAGAGGATGGCCTTGAGGCGGATTGGGACATAGCGGAAGAGATAGGCCGTCTTTACGGATATTACAACATAAAGCCCACCCTTATGTATGGCGATACGTTTGCCGGCAAGCTTGGCGAGGACTATAAGTTTGAGGACAAGGTAAAGGACGAAATGGCGGCGCAGGGCTGCTACGAAATGTATAACTATAACTTTACCGGCCCCGCCGCGCTTGATAATCTGCTGCTTGAGGAAAACAGCGAAAAGCGCCAGTGCGTAAAGATTCTCAATCCGTTCGGAGAGGATCAGAGCCTTATGCGTACCACGCTTATAATGGGCATGCTTGATTCATTAAAGCGCAACCAGGGCCGCAAAACCGGGCACGACAGGTTCTTTGAGGTTGGCAATGTTCACTTTGACAATAACGACAGCCTGCCTGAAGAAAGGAAAATGCTGGGCTTGCTGTTCAGCGGCGATCACGAGAGCTACTTCACCCTGAAGGGAGCCGTAGAGCAGCTGCTTGAGCAGTTCGATCTATTGGATAAAGCGGAGTTTGCCGCCGGCGGCAGCGAGTTCTACCAGCCCGGCAGAAAGGCTGTTTTGTCCGTTGAAAAGGAGCAGCTTGGTGAGCTTGGTGCCGTGCATCCCAACGTGCTTAAAAACTGGGGTATAGACGGGCGAGTTTATTTTGCGGAAATAAATATGAATAAGCTTATTGCCCATACCGGCATAAAGCGCACATATAAGCCCATATCAAAGTTCCCCAAGGTGGCGAGAGACCTTGCCATAGTTGTGGATAATAACGTTACCGCGGCCGAGGTCAGCCGCGTTATAGCGCAGACCAAGCTTAAAGTAATACTTGATGATATAGAGCTTTTCGATGTGTATCGCGGTGCCGGCATACCTGAGGGCAAGAAGAGCATGGCGTATTCGTTCACGCTCAGAAGTGAGGACCATACCCTTGTTGACGAAGAAATACAGGCGGCAGTGGGCAGCGTAATACGCGCCCTTGAAACCCGATTGAAGGCACAGCTGCGCGGTTAAAACAGAAAATCATCAACGCATTGCGGGAGTTCGGAATTATTTCGAACTCCCGATTTTTGTTTGGGCAACGCCTACAAAATACAGCAAAAATATGGTATAATAATTCCGATAATATGGAAGAGGTAAAATGATGGATTTATCGGTTTTAAACGACAGGCAGCGTGAAGCGGTTGAATGTCTTGAAGGTCCGTTGCTTGTGCTTGCGGGCGCAGGTTCGGGAAAAACAAAGGTTTTAACATATCGTATTGCCAATCTGGTTGATCATGGCGTAAAGCCGTGGAACATACTGGCACTTACATTTACGAATAAGGCCGCGCAGGAGATGCGCGAGCGCGCTTCCGCCCTTATAGGCGGCGAGGCAGACGAGGCGTGGGTAACCACGTTCCATTCGTGTTGCGTTAAAATACTCAGAATAGATTGCGATAAAATAGGCTACGAAAGGGGCTTCACCATATATGATGATGCCGACCAGATTAAAATTATATCCGATATTCTGAAAAACCTGGGTATAAGCGATAAAACCGCGCCTAAGCGCCTCATAAAAGAGAATATATCAAACGCAAAGAATAAATCTTTGGATGCGAAGAAATATATAGCAGAGAATTACAGTGATGACGGCATAACCGAAAAGGTATTCGAACGTTATCAGAATATTCTTATGGCCGCAAACGCATTCGATTTTGACGACCTGCTTTCAAAGACAATAGAGCTTTTTGAGCAGTGTCCTGAGGTACTCGAAAAATATCAGAACAGGTTTAAGTATGTTTTGGTTGATGAGTACCAGGATACCAATATGCCGCAGTACAGACTTGTTGAAATGCTGTGCAGAAAGCATGGCAATCTTTGCGTCGTTGGCGACGATGATCAGAGCATATACGGCTGGCGCGGAGCCGATATAAAGAATATACTCAGCTTTGAAAAGGACTTTGAAGGCGCCAAGGTTGTGCGGCTTGAGCAGAATTATCGCTCAACCAAATATATTCTTGATGCCGCGAATGCCGTAATAAGCCATAATTCAGGCAGAAAGCCGAAAACACTTTGGACGGCGCAGGATGGCGGCGACCCCATAGAGCGCTACAGTGCGGATAATGAAAGGGACGAAGCGGCATTTATTGCGCGCAAGATACTCCAGGGTGTGCAGCAGGGCGCGAGCTACGGCGATTTTGCCATACTGTATCGCACAAACGCGCAGAGCCGTGTAATTGAGAGTACCCTTGTAAACTATGGCATACCGCACAAGGTCTTTGGCGGTGTCAGGTTCTATCAGCGCAAGGAAATAGCGGATATAATGGCTTATCTGCGCGCGATAGCCAATCCTAATGACGATGTGGCGTTTTCGCGCATAATAAATGTTCCCCGCAGGGGAATAGGCGATAAAACCATAGATGACCTTGCCGCCGCGGCAAGGCAAAGCGGGCAGTCCATGCTTGTTACGGTGCTTAGCGGTGAGGGCTTGCCGCCTAAAACCGAACAGAAGCTGAAGGGCATAGCGGATCTGATGACGGAGCTTATGACGCAGAGTATGCTCATGCCGCTTTCCGACTTTGCCAAGTATCTTGTTGAAAAAATCGAGTATCAGGCTTATTTGCTTACAGAGGATAAAAAAGGCGACGCGCTTATGCGTATGGACAATATATCCGAGCTTATAGGCAATATGAAAGAGGTAGAGCGGGATGTGCCGGAAGGTGAGAACGCGTTAAGAGCTTTCCTTGAAAATGTCGCCCTCGTAAGCGATATAGACTCCCTTGATGAAAGCGAAGGCACGGTCGCACTTATGACATTGCATAGTGCCAAGGGCCTTGAATTCCCGGTCGTATTTATGGCAGGCATGGAGGAAAATGTGTTTCCTACCCGCCGCGCCCGTGGTGATATGAGCAATCAGGGCTTGGAAGAAGAACGCAGGCTTTGCTATGTCGGCATAACGCGGGCAAAGCAAAAGCTTTACATGGTAAATGCCAAAACCCGTTCCATATTCGGGGAAACAACCATAAATCGTCCCTCACGCTTTTTGGATGAGATTCCGCAGGAGCTCATGAAGGACGACAGGCCCAAGCGCGCGATACCCAGCGAGTATGAGCGCCCGGAAAAGCCGGAGGTAACATACGCGTCCATGAACGGATTCGGTATGAAGCCGCCTAAGCGTACGGTATATACTCAGCGCACCGAGCCTACCAAAACCAAGCTTAATGTTGAATACGTGCCGCTTATGCGCATTAGGCACGATAAGTTTGGCGACGGAACGATAATAGACGTTTCTGGTACCGGCGGATCAATGACGGTTACCGTGGATTTTGATATTGGCGGAAAGAAACGCTTTGCGGCGGCATACGCGCCGCTTTATCCTATAACCGACGAATAAGTTATAAAGGAAGGGGCACTACGCGATGAACGAACGTATGGCGCAGCTTGTCGCGCTGCTTAATGAATATGCCGAGGCTTACTATCGTTACGACGCGCCCAAGGTAAGCGACAAGGAGTATGACGAGCTTTTTGATGAGCTTGTCAGGCTTGAAAAAGAAACGGGCGTAACGCTTGACGATTCACCAACCAGGCGCGTTGGCTTTAAGCCGCTCGGGCAGTTTGATGAGCATAAGCATCTTGGCAGGCTTTGGAGCATGGACAAGGTGCGCTCAAAGGAAGGGCTTATAGAGTGGAGCAATCGCGCCGAAAAGCTAAGGGAAGAATATAACCGGGCTAATCCCGCAACACCATTGCCCAAGTTCCGCTATGCGCTCGAGTATAAGTTTGATGGGCTTACAATAAACCTTACCTATGACGGCGGCAAGCTTGTGCAGGCCGCAACGCGCGGCAACGGAGTGACCGGCGAGGCTATTTTGCCGCAGGCCATGACAATACGCACGGTTCCGCTTACCATACCGTTCACCGGGAAAATGGAGTGCCAGGGCGAGTGCTATATGCGCCTTAGCGTACTTGATAAGCTTAATAAAAGCGGCGAGGAGCAGCTGAAAAATGCCCGCAATGCCGCAGCCGGCGCGTTAAGAAACCTTGACCCGGCCGTTACTGCAAAAAGAAGGCTTGACGTATGCCTTTACAGCGTTGGATATATTGAGGGCAAGGAACTTCGTGAGCATGCCGATACTATTAATTTCCTTAAGGAAAACGGCTTGCCCACAAGCGACTTCATGGAATTCTATGACAATATAGAGGACGTGTATTCCGGCATAGAGCGTGCGGAAGAGCGCAGAAGCAGTCTGGACTTCCTTATAGACGGAATGGTGGTAAAAATAGTTGACGGGGCAACAAGGCGCGCTCTCGGCAGCACGGATAGATTCCCCCGTTGGGCTATCGCGTTTAAGTTCGCGGCGGAGGAAACAACCACAATATTAAAGGACGTTACCTGGGAGGTTGGCAGAACCGGCAAGCTTACGCCGCGTGCCCATCTTGAGCCTGTGGAGCTTGCGGGAGCCACAATAAGCCACGCAACGCTGAATAACTTTGATGATATTATAAGAAAGCGCGTAGGCATAGGCTCCAGAGTGTTTATAAGGCGCAGCAACGATGTTATTCCGGAAATAACCGGCGCCGTGCCTGACGATAAGCCCGAAAAAGAGATAGAAAAGCCCACTAAATGCCCGGCCTGCGGAGCGCATGTGGAGCATAGGGGAGTGCATTTGTATTGCACAAATTCGCTTTCATGCCCGCCTCAGATAGCGGCTCGCTTGGCGCACTACGCATCGCGGGAGGCAATGGATATAGATACATTTTCCGAAAAAACCGCGGCGGTGCTTGTAAAGGAAAAAGGGCTTAAAAGCATACCGGATTTGTATGACTTAACCGAGCAGGACTATAAAGAACTGTATGGCTTTAAGGATAAAAAGATTGCCAATCTGATGCAGGCCATAGAAAAAAGCAAGCATCCCACACTTGGCGCGTTCCTGTTCGCAATAGGCATACCTAATGTCGGCTCAAAAACGGCCAGGGATATAGCAAAAAAATTCGGCACGCTTGAAGCTGTAAGGAAGGCTACATTGCAGCAGCTTACGGAAATTCCGGATGTGGGAGATGTTGTCGCGCAGGACGTTGTGGATTTCTTTAGCGATGAATCTATATCCCGGCAGATAGATCGTCTTCTTGCTCACGGGGTTCAGCCGATGAACGAGGAAGTGTCACAAACTCCGGGACTGCTCAGCGGCAAAACGGTTGTGGTTACCGGCAGCATGGAGCGCATGAGCAGAAGCGAGATTGAGTCGCTCATAGCCGATCTTGGCGGCAGGGCGGCATCCTCCGTAAGCAAAAAGACGGATTTTGTCGTTGCGGGACCCGGGGCCGGCAGCAAGCTTGCCAAGGCGAACGAGCTAAACATAAAAGTGATGAGTGAAAATGAATTTTTTGATTATATAGGAGAAAATGATGCGGATAGGCAAGCTTGATAACGATAAGCTTAATTCATTGATACTTTCTAAGTTTACCCATATACGCAGCGAGGTTCTCTGCTCTCCGCAAATAGGCGTGGACTGCGCGGCGGTTGACATGGGCGGCCGGATAGCCGTGCTGTCAACCGATCCCATAACAGCGGCAGGTAAGCATATAGGAGCGCTTACCGTGCATGTAAGCTGCAATGATGCCGCCGCGGCAGGAGCTGAACCGGTAGGACTTCTTACAACTCTGCTTGTGCCGCCAACTGCAACCGAGGATGATATAGCGGCCGTTGCGGATGAACTCAGTGCCGCGGCAAAGGCAGCAAACGTTGAAATAATAGGCGGGCATACAGAGGTTACCGATGCCGTAACGCGCATGGTAACGAATGCCGCTGTTTTGGCGAAAGCGGGAGAGAGGGGTATACTTACGCCCGGCGGGATGAAGGAAGGGGACAGCATTGTTCTTTCCAAATGGGCTTGCCTTGAGGGAACCGCTATAATTGCCGGAGATTTTGCAAACAGACTTAAAAGCGTAACTCCCGAGGAAATCGAAGAAGCGCGTGGATACATAAACTATGTGAGCGTGGTCAAAGAAGGATTATTTGCTTACGCGAACGGAGCGCATGCCATGCATGACGTTACCGAAGGGGGAGTATTCGGCGCCGCTTGGGAAATGAGCGAAGCATCAAACGTAGGCATAGAAATATATCGGGATAAGGTACCTGTTAAGCCGATTACGCAAAAAATATGCGATGAGCTAAAACTGAATCCCATGCGCCTGCTCTCAAGCGGAGCTATGCTTATTGCCTGCCCTGACGGGGAAGGACTTGTGAACGGGCTTATGGAAATGGGGATACATGCGGCCGTGATAGGCAGGGCGTGCGGACAGGGCGTGCGTACATCGGATGGCATGACAATAGATCCGCCGGGAGCGGATGAACTTTATAAACTCTATAAATAATGCTGATATTGGCGCTGTAAACCCAAACAATGGGGTTCAAAACAGCAGCGCAGTATGCTATAATAACTAGGTTTACAGCATCAAGGAGGCTTATTACATGGTAAGCAGCATGACGGGCTTTGGCCGCGGCAAGGCCGCGCAGGACGGACGAGAGATGACGGTGGAGCTTAAAAGCGTAAATCACCGCTATTTGGATCTTTCATTCCGTATGCCAAGGCATATATCGTTTGCGGAGGATACGCTGCGCGCGGCGCTGAATGATGGCTTGTCCCGCGGGCACGTTGACGTATATGTGAATTACAGAAATACGAGAAGCGATGCCAAGGAAGTAAGAATAGACACGGCACTTCTCGGGGCATACCTTAAGTCCGTTAAGGCGGCCGCGGCCGAGCTTAGGGAAGAAAACGACATGACCCTTTCAAACGCTCTTAAACTGCCGGATGTTACCGATATTGTTGAGGCGGATGAGGACGACGAGGCCGTTAAAGCGCTGGCGGTTGAGGCGGTGAATAAAGCTATAGCGGAGCTTACTACCGCAAGGCGCGGTGAAGGAGAGAGGCTTGCCGCCGATCTTACCGCAAGGCTTGCAACCGTAGAGGAACTCAGAACTCAGATAGAGAGCAGAGCGCCCATGGTTGTTGAGGAATACAGGACTAAGCTTAATGAGCGCATAGAGGCAATGCTTGGCGGCACCGTTGAGGTTGATAAGCAAAGGCTTGCGACAGAGGTTGCGCTGTTTGCCGATAAGGCCAGCATAGACGAAGAATTGGTAAGGCTGAAGAGCCATACCACCCAGGCCGCGGAACTGCTTAACCAAAGCGAAGCGGCCGGCAGAAGGCTGGACTTCGTGGTGCAGGAGATGAATCGTGAGTTTAACACAATCGGTTCAAAGGCAAACGATGCGGAAATAGCAAAGCTTGTTATACTCGGCAAGGCGGAGCTTGAAAAAATCCGCGAACAGGTTCAGAACATAGAGTAATCAGGAGTGAATAAATGAGAAACAAAGGTGAATTGTTCGTTATTTCAGGGCCGTCAGGCGTAGGCAAGGGCGTAATATGCAAGGCGCTTTTGCTTGCCGATGATAAAATACGTTTTTCCGTGTCCGCCACAACGCGCGCGCCGCGTCCCGGTGAGGAGCATGGCGTAAGCTATTTCTTCGTAACCCGTGAGGAGTTCGAAGGAATGATACAGCGAAACGAGCTGCTTGAATACATGGATGTGTTCGGAATGAATTACTACGGTACTCCGAAAGCCTATATAGAAAAGCTTACATCCGAGGGTATAGATGTTATACTTGATATAGATGTTAACGGCGCGAGGAATGTTAAGAAACAAAGGCCCGAGGCAGTAAGCATTTTCATATTGCCGCCTTCCATGCAAACGCTGCACAACAGGCTTGTCGGCCGCGGAACCGAAACGCCGGAAGCGGTTGAAAAACGCTTTGGCAAGGCCAAGGAAGAAATATCCCACGCCACCGAATATGACTATATAGTCGTAAACGATTCGCTGGATACGGCAATCGCTGATGTAGCCAGTATAATTAAGGCCGAAAGGCTTAAAGCATCAAGAAATGATATGGTTGAAGAACTGTTGAAGGAGGAATAAATACCATGATGAACAAACCGTCTATCATAGACCTTCAGAAAAAGGTAAACTGCCGCTATATGCTGGTTTCAATAGTGGCAAAGCGCGCGCGTCAGCTTGTTGGGCAGGATGAACTGCTGAATAACCAAAAGGCTGTTTCGTACGCGGTAAACGAGCTTAACAACGATGAGCTTGAAATAACCTATCCCGAAGAGCAGTAAAAAGAAAAAATTAAAGCGTCCGTTTCGGCGGGCGCTTTTCCTTTATATTAAACTTTGGCGGTTTTTAAGGCTCGTATTATGTTTTCTACGGTTGCCTCCATGTCGCTCTTAGCGCGCTGCCGCATGAGCTTCTTTTCCAGAGCTACTCTGTTAATGCTGAATACGGCCGTTAAACCCATGTCGTAGGCCGGTTCAATTCCGTCCGCTATATCTCCAACAACGGCTATTGCAGGCACTCCGCACTTATGCGCTCGTCTTGCAACGCCTATAACGGTTTTGCCGTGCATGCTCTGCGGGTCTATCCGTCCCTCGCCCGTAAGAACAAGGTTCGCGCCGGAAAGCATGGATTCAAAATCTATAATATCCAATAAGCCCTCTATACCCATCTGTATTTTGCCTGAAAAGAAAGCCATCATGCCGAATCCCATGCCGCCTGCCGCGCCGGATGAGGAAGCATCGGCCAAATTCCTTTTGCCGGATACATTCGCCAAATGCTCCAAACCTGCGTCAAGGCGCGCTATCATGGCCGCATTGGCACCCTTTTGCGGGCCGAATACATTTGCCGCGCCGGATTCACCCAAAAGCGGATTGTCCACGTCGCACATAGCCGTAATCTCAACGTGCTTAAGGGCGGGATTAAGGCTTGTATAATCTATTTTATCAATATCCCTAAGTGTTTTCCCAACAGGGGTAAAGCGCTGCCCGTCTTTATCATAAAATCCTATGCCTGCGGCCGCAGCGGCTCCGCAGCCGCCGTCGTTTGTGGCGCTGCCGCCAAGCCCTATGATTATTCGTTTTGCGCCGGCGTTTGCCGCGTCGCACATAAGCTCACCGATGCCGTAAGTTGTGGTTATCTCGGGATTCTTGTTGCCGTATACAAGCGGAAGGCCGGCGCAGGACGCGGTTTCTATTATGGCCGTGCCGTCGGGAGTAATGCCGTAAGAACATTCCATTTTCTCAAAGTACGGGCCGGTTACCGTTGCCGTGCGGCGGTTGCCGCCAAGGGCAGAAAGAAAAGCGTCTACGGTGCCCTCACCGCCGTCGGCAATAGGGACGGATATAACATTGGCGCCCTTATCAACCTTTTTTATGGCGCGCTTCATTATTTCGCATATCTCCTGCGAGGTCATTGTACCCTTAAAAGAGTCAGGAGCAAGAATATATTTAGACATAAAAAATCTCCTTTAATAACTGCCCATTATTATATCAGAACAACCCCTCGTTAACAAATAAATTAGATATATCGTATGGACAATATAAGCCCAAAATGGTAATATACCTGCTGTACAATATAAACAAAAGGGCAGAGTAGGCTATCGCGCGTTAATCCATAAAGGATGCCAGTGCCGACGGAACGGGGAGTTGTCCGCCGGACGAAAAATGCTGATGCGTTTGCGATGCGTTGGCCGAATCCCGCTGCTGCATACCGGAAAATCCTGCTTCCTCTATGCGGTAATGTTCGCAAAAAGAGGAGGCGTTTTTTATGCAGGCAAATAAACTTACCGGTCATCAGAAAGTCGTGCGCTTGGTGGTTTGCGCAATGCTTACGGCACTCGGTGTTGTTCTGGGCGGAATGCTCAGCATACCGGCCATGCCGTTTGGGTCTTATACGCTTAAAATAGGCTTTGGCGTTCTGCCGGTAATAATAGCCGGTGTGCTTTACGGTCCGGGCTATGGCGCGATTGTGGGCGCGCTTTGCGATCTTCTGCAGGCGCTTATTTTCCCTAAGGGTGCTTATATGCCGTGGTTCACAATTGTAGGCATGCTTTTCGGGTTTATACCCGGCTTATTCTTTATGAAAAATCATAAGCCCGGTTTTCTGCGCATATTGCTTGCCGTTGCCGTAGGGCAAATTACAGGCAGCGTTATATGCAATTCTTTACTCATGATTTGGCTTTACGGCTCGCCGTGGCAGATTGTTTTCGC
>CAZRHS010000003.1:0-36424 GCA_964600045.1 uncultured Clostridium sp. | reverse complement strand
TCGCTGAAGGTATTCTGGAAGCTTTTTGTGAATGCGATTATAGGCGCGCTGATTCTGCTTGTAATCAATTTCTTTGGTTCGATTGTGGGAATAAGCATTACTGTAACATTCCTGTCAGCGCTTATAGTGGGCGTGCTGGGCGTGCCGGGTGTTGTTATACTGCTGCTGATTCAATTGCTGTAAAGTTAATTAAAAAGAGAGATCGGTTCATCGCCGATCTCTTTTTGTTTATTATGGTGTTGCCGAGGAAACAGGGACAGAAGACGGCATTGCCGTTGCGTTGGGAACGGGGGAGTAATCCGCTATGCTGATATTGTCGCCGCTTAATACGGCCTGAACATCGTCTGCGGCAAAATAGCTTTCTCCGTCAGTACCAACGTGAAACACCGTATCTGATAAATACTCGCTTGCGTACGATGTCCACCCTGATTCATCATGCTTTATGCATCCTGTCAGCTGATCGGATCCCGAATCAGCGGAAGACTTTGAAAACCATACATATTCGCTATCTTTGCTGAAGTATCCGCTGAGCACATCGCCGTTATCATAATCAAACTCAAAAATATATCCGCTTTCGGTCGCGCTCATTGTACCGCTGCCGGCCTCCGAGCCATTTAGCGTTGATGAGTAAACGCCGCTTTCAGAGTATGTCAATCGCCCTATACTTTGCATCAGCACGGATAACGCGCGGCTGTGCGATGAGCTTAAAAGAGTCAATTCAAGCGCTTCGCTGTTGTCCGTTGCGGATAATCGCTCCGATATAGTGCTAAGTACGGAATCTGCGGCAGCGGAATATTCATTACAGAAGGTCCACAAAGGGTTCAACTCATACGGAGTAGGTGATGCCGAATCATCGGCGGTTGAGGACGGAGTTGCGGAAGCGGATGGAGAAACGGACGGTGACGCTGAAACAGCGGGGGATGAGGTTGGCTCAGCCGAGGCTGACGGAGACGGAGAGGATACCGTATCCGTTTTAGCCGCGCATGCGCAAAAAACAGCCGCAATAACAAGTGCGGCCACAACAATGCAGTATGCTTTAACGTTGCTCTTTAATCGCATTATTTCTCCTTACTGTCCAAATAATCGGCTAAAGTATCAATATCGAAATCCTTATCGTTCACTATGCTTATATATTGGCTTATGCCGCGGTATATACCAAAGGCACAAGCGTTCTGATACGCTGTGCGGTTAAGACGAATATCGTCTGATGCATTTGAAAGACAGCCCATTTCAATAGCTATAACGGGAGAATCGGAGTAATTAAATCCCGTTTGGTCGCTAAGACTTACTATGCCAAGCGAGGCGGCACCCGTTGTGGAACAGAATTCGTTTATCACGGCGGTAGCGAGAGCAAGGCTTTTTATATAGATTTCATTCTTGTTTGAGTCATCGTCTTTCTCGTGCTTTACAACATCGCCCTTAAGATTTCTTTGCCTGACGGATGAAACAGAAGGATTTACCAAAGCATCGTCGGAAGGGATAAGTATTGTACAGCCGGATGTTTCTTTATCCGCGGCGCTTTCGCAATGCAGCCTTATCCAAAAGTCAACACGCGCATCGTTCATAATCTCGGCGCGCTCGCTGTTGCTTATGTCTACATTGACTTCGGTATGAGTCATTACAACGGTAGCTCCCGCAAGCTCCAATATATCCGCTAACTTGTTCGCTATCGCAAGATTTATTTTATATTCCGGAGTTCCGCTCTTCACGCCAACGGATCCTGAAGACTGCTTAACTTTTGAAAGATTGGAATCGGGAGCGATGGATTCCAAATCGTTATCGGCGTTCAGCTGGTGGCCGGGATCTATGCCTATAACCGCGCCTTCGAGCGCGTTAGCGGAAAAATCGTCGGATTCCATTGCGGCGTTAATGTCAAAACGCAAGCCGGCGCCATAAGAAGTATCTTCAGCGGCGAGAGAATCTTTAAGCTTTGATGAAATTTCAACACCCTTGCCGGATATGTAGGCGCCGTTTACACGAACGCTTGAACCGGATGACGTACCGGATACCTGCTCATTGCCGCTTTCGGCGTCCGGAACAGATGCGGAAGGAGAGGGAGAGGGAGAGGGAGAAGCATCGCTGCTTTTAGGCGCGGCAAAGCAAAAAGAAGCCGTAAGCATAAGCGTGCAAACGAGTATTATCGCAACCGCGTGCATAATAACGCGCCTAAGCATAAATAACAAACGCTCTCCTTTCATATAACGTCAATATGGGCAGTGCGTAACTGCCCATATAAGAATTTTACCATTTCATAGGTATTTTGCAATAATTTTGTAATGCTTAAAATGTTAATTTTGTATGTCCATGCGCTTAAACACAAGCTTGCCGTCCTCAACATCCATCTTTACGGCATCGCCTATGGTTATTTTGCCGGAAAGAATTTCCTCACTAAGCGCGTCTTCAACCCGCTGCTGTATCGCTCTGCGAAGAGGACGGGCGCCGTATTCGGGATCGAATCCTTCGTTGCTTATAAGCTGAGCCGCCTCGTCGGTAACGGTCAATTCTATGTTGCGCTCCTTTAGCCGCTTCGATACGCTCTTAAGCATCAGCTTGGCTATTGCGAGCGTTTGCTCCTGCTCAAGCGGATTGAACAGAACTATTTCGTCAACCCTGTTTAGAAATTCCGGCTTAAACGTACGCTTAAGCTCATTGGTCATGGCTTCACGCGCGCGCTCGTTCTGCATGGCCTTTCTGTCTGTGCCGAAACCGAGCACGCTCTGCTTTGCGGCGCTTTGAGCGCCGGCGTTGCTTGTCATAATGATAATCGTATTCCTGAAATCAACACTTCTGCCGCCGGAATCCGTAAGCCTGCCGTCTTCAAGCACCTGCAGCAATATGTTGAACACATCCGCGTGAGCCTTTTCAAGCTCGTCGAAAAGTATTACGCAGTACGGTTTGCGCCTTACGCGTTCCGTAAGCTGACCGCCCTCCTCGTAACCTACATAGCCCGGAGGGGAACCGATAAGCTTGCTTACGCTGTGCGGCTCCATGTACTCGCTCATATCAAGCCGTATCATGGCCGATTCATCGCTGAACAGCGCGGATGAAAGCGCTCTCGCAAGCTCTGTCTTGCCAACGCCTGTCGGGCCTAAAAATATAAAAGAACCAATGGGGCGCGAGGGATCCTTAAGCCCTGCTCTGGCGCGGCGAATGGCGCGGGATACGGCGCTTACGGCTTCATCCTGGCCGATTATTCGCTCATGAAGGCGCTCCTCAAGGTGCAGCAGCTTTTCGGATTCGCTTTGGCTAAGCTCGCTTACCGGTATGCCTGTCCACGCGTTTACAACTTCCGCAATGTCTTCCGCCGTAACCGTGCAGCGGTTGCCCTCGCGTTCCTTTTCCCAGTCCGCTTTTATGGAATCCATGCTTGTGCGAATTTCCATTTCCTCGTCGCGTATGGCGGCGGCGGTTTCGTAATCCTGCCTGCTTACGGCATCCTCTTTTTGCTTCAAAAGGGCTTCAAGCTTAGCTCTAAGATCCTTCATGTCCGGCGGAGCGTTGTATACCTTCAGCCTTACCCGGCTTGCGGCCTCATCCATAAGGTCTATTGCCTTGTCGGGAAGGAATCTGTCGGATATATAGCGCCAGCTAAGCTCAACCGCGGCATGAACGGCTTCGTCGGTAATGCGTGCTTTATGGTGCGCTTCATAGCGCTCCCTAAGACCAAGCAGTATTTCTTCCGCTTCTTCCTTTGAAGGTTCGCCTACGGTAACTGGCTGAAAACGGCGCGCTAACGCGGCATCCTTCTCAATGTGCTTTCTGTATTCATCTAGGCTTGTCGCGCCTATTATTTGAATTTCACCTCTGGCGAGAGCAGGCTTCAGTATATTCGCGGCATCAACGCTGCCTTCGCTTGCGCCGGCACCAACTATGGTGTGCAGCTCGTCTATAAACAAAATCGTGTGCGCGTCCGCCCTAAGCTCCGCTATGGCGTTATTCAATCGTTCCTCAAATTCGCCGCGGTATTTTGTGCCGGCTATCATGCTCGCAAGGTCGAGCGTAACAATGCGCTTGTCGCGCAAAAGCTCGGGAATTTTGCCGGTCACGATCTTTTGGGCAAGCCCTTCTATTATCGCGCTTTTGCCAACGCCCGGATCACCTATCAGCACAGGATTATTTTTTGTGCGCCTTGAAAGTATCTGAATAACTCTCTCTATTTCCTTATCGCGCCCTATAAGCGGATCAAGCTCACCGTCCCTGGCAAGCCCGGTTAGATCACGGCCGTATTGGTCAAGCACGGGTGTACCGCTGCTTTCGCTGGCAACGCCGCTTTGCGAGCTTTGCTCATTTTGGCCGGAAAGAAATGCCCTAAGCGTGGCTACGTCCGCGCCAAGGTCTTCTATTATCCTTACCGCAACGGAATCACGCTCACGCAGTATCGCAAGCAGTATGTGCTCCGTTGAAATATAGCTTGATTTCATTGCTTTAGCCTCATATAGGCTAAGCTCCAGTATTTTCTTTGTGCGCGGGGTATAGCCGAAGCTATCGGTAAAATGATAATCACCCGGGCCTACAAGCTGTTCACTGCGCTCAAGCACTCCCTGAGCCGTAATGTTGAACGCCGCCAGCGCGCGAGCCGCGGCACCTTCACCTTCGTTTATAAGGCCAAGCAAAAGGTGTTCACTGCCAACGTAATTATGCCCCATGCTGCGTGCGGCATCCTGCGCGAGCGCGAGCGCCTTTTTCGCGCCTTCACTGCATCTATCCGAAAAAGCCATAATATCGCTTCCTTTGCATTGTAAATGTCGGCTGTTTATTCCAACTTGATTTTATTTTAGACTAAAAAAGATTCTCTATCAATCATATAATATTAAAATATGGTGAAAGTTGTGTGTATGTGGTATTATTAATAGGTATGTATATGAGCTTGACTTGTATATGTTTATCTGGCGCTTTGCATGGCAAAGCCTGCGGCGCGAAACGGAAGTGAAAAAGCATGATTTATTTGGACAACAGCGCAACTACGCGCACCTTGGATATTGCCGCAGATACCGCGGCCAAATACATGAAGGAGGATTTCTTCAATCCTTCTGCCGCTTACTCAACGGCGGTAAGCGTTGAAAGGAACGTCAACGCGGCAAGAGACCGGCTTGCTTCGGTTATACATGCCCACAGCAACGAGATTATATTTACCTCCGGCGGAACCGAAAGCAACAATGCCGCTATATTCGGAACTTTGCGAGCCCGCCGCGGCGGTGGCAGAATAATAGTAGGCGCAACCGAGCACCCGTCGGTTTACGAAACCGCGATGAGTATGAATGGCCAATACTCCGTATCCGAGGCGGGCGTTGATAAGACGGGCGCCTATGATGTAAACGCGCTTGAGGAAAACCTTTCGGATGACGTCGCGTTTGTATCCGTAATGCAGGTGAATAACGAAACAGGAGCCATAAACGATATACCTAACATATATAAGGCCGTAAAGCAGCACGCACCCAATGCGGTTATGCATGTTGACGGCGTTCAGGGCTTCCTTAAGGTTCCTTTTGACGCGCGGTATTGCGATATGTATTCAATAAGCGGGCATAAGTTCCATGCGCCCAAAGGCGTTGGCGCTTTATATGTAAAGCAGGGTACGCGCTTCAGCGGAGGCCAGATTGGCGGCGGCCAGGAAAGAGGTCTGCGCTCCGGAACCACAAATGTTCCCGGAATAATGGGAATGGATGCCGCGATAAAGTATTATGCCGAAAATATAGACGAAATCCGCAAGAAATTAATGAATATGAAGCTTAAACTTGCGGATAATCTTATGAGCATAGAGGATGCGCATATAAACGGACCCGCGCCTGAGAACGGAGCGCCGCATATATTAAATGTGTCCTTTATGGGAGTAAGGGGAGAGGTGCTGCTCCATGCGCTTGAAGGCAAGGGAATTTATGTTTCAACCGGTTCGGCATGCTCTTCACACAAAAAGGGCAAGAACCGCATTCTGAACGCGATGGGCGTGATAGGCGAACGGCAGGAAGGGGCCATACGCTTCAGCCTCAGCATGTTCAATACGCCGGAGGAAATGGATATTGCGGCTGAAGAAATCGCGGCGCAGGTAGCCTTTTTAAGAAGATTTAAGAGAAGATAAACTTTAGAATTATAAGCGGAGGAATAAAATTGGAACAGGTATTGCTCGTAAGATACGATGAAATACATCTTAAGGGACTGAACAGACCGTACTTTGAGCGTAAGCTCATAGAAGGCATAAAGCACTCATTGAACGGCCTTAACGCAACCGTGCATAGGGAACAGGGCAGGATATTTGTTTACGGCGTAGCGGCCGAGGATAGGGACGAGGCTATAGACAGGCTGACCCGAGTATTCGGCGTGCATTCGATAAGCCCGGCGGTAGGCGTTGAAAAAGAATGGAATACGATAGTTGAAGCGGCGCGCGAAATAACCGAAAAGGCCATAGCCGGCAGAGAAAAAGCCACGTTTAAGTGCTTCTGCCGCAGATCGGACAAGGGCTTTTTCATGAATTCGGATGAGATAAACCGCGAACTCGGCCATGAAATGCTGCAGGCATTTCCTAACCTGAGCGTGGATATAAGAGAACCCGAGATTAAGCTTTGCGTGGAAATAAGGGAGATGGCGTTTGTATACGCTCAGGAAATAATGGGCGCCGGCGGAATGCCGACCGGTACTGCCGGCCTTGCTACGCTGCTCATCTCCGGCGGAATAGACAGCCCGGTAGCGGGATACATGATGGCAAGGCGAGGACTTGAGCTTACAGCCGTGCATTTTTACAGCTATCCGTATACCAGCGAACGCGCAAGGGACAAGGTTGTGGACCTGGCAAAGATTGTCGCACGATACAGCGGGCCGATAAGGCTGCATCTTGTGCCGTTTACGGAAATACAGCTTGCTATATATGAAAAATGCCCGCCTAAGGAAACAACGGTTCTTATGCGCAGGCTTATGATGAAAATAGCGCAGCTTTGGGCCGAAAAGGACGGCGCGCGCGCTCTGATTACCGGCGAGGCACTGGGGCAGGTCGCAAGTCAAACGCTTGAAAGCCTTTGCGTAACGAATGATGCCGTTACCATGCCCGTGTTCAGGCCCTTGATAGGCTTTGATAAAAACGATATAGTGGCCATAGCAAAGAAGATAGATACGTTTAATACGTCTATACTTCCTTACGAGGATTGCTGCACGGTGTTTGTGCCGCAGCATCCCGTTACAAAGCCGGATGTACAAAAGATGCGCGAGAGCGAAGCACTGGTTGATTTCAGCGAAATGATACAACGCGCTATGGAAAACACGGAAACCGTTACGGCAATATAATGCGCGGCGTAAAGAAATGCGGTAAGGTTAAGGCCGCGGCACTGGTTATCATAATCGCGTTTATGGTTGCGCTGTTTTGCTCGTGCGCTGATACCGAAGAAACTGAAGCTGCGGAAGAGCCGATTGAAACACCAGCGGTTAGTGATGAAGAAACTTCCGGCACAAGGGAGTATCCTTCATTGGAACTGCTGAGACACGAGGAGATAGTGGACAATAAAAGCGTAATGCTTTGCCCGGCTGTAGGCACGAGCAGATACAGTTATCTGTCCACGCTTATTGCAATTCGCGTACGCGCTAAAATAAGGTGCTATGATTATGCCGTTTATACCACGTTTAGGATAAAGTGCAACATGGGCGGGGTACTGTCCATGATTATAGAGCTTTACAGCGTGGAAACGGATGAGCTTCTCGAAAAAATGCCGCTAACTTATGATTTGGCATTGGCGCGGGAAGCAAAAATACAGGACTATTTTAGGGAAGATGACGACACGTGGCGCAGTGCGCTGGCCAAGGTGGTGCAGAACGCGGCGGAAGCTCGCGGCATGACATTACTTAGCGATATAATGCCGATTAAGGATGATACACTCTTCTATACAACCGGCACCAACCTCGTAATAATGTACAGGCCGTATGAAATTACTACCATGACCGATCCCTGGCCCGAGTTTACCGTGCCGCTCAGCAGCATTGAAGACTGGTTTAAGGCAGGCGGAGGATTGGAAAGAGTGTTGTCAACCGAGGAAAATCAGGCAGAAGAAATAAACGGGGCCTACGACGATGCGGACCCCGAACAGAATGCGGATTGATTCACGCTTGAAGCGGAGGTGAACGGATTATGCGATGTTCATGCAGAGTGTGCGGAACTTATATGGTGCAGGTTGAGCACGGACTGCAAAGCGGCTGTAAATGCCCGGACTGCGGCAATGAATGCCATGATTGTATGGGCAGTGCCCAGCCGCCTATGAGTGTTGAGCAGCTAAAGGAGAAGCTTGAATTTATGGAGCTTACCGGGCAGCTCGGCGGCGACGATGCTGAAGAATACGGGCAGTTTTATACACCCGACAAATATAAACAATAGTTCAAAAGCTTAAAAGGGAGAAGAATATGTATTTATATAATTCGGCAACACATAAAAAAGAAGAGTTTATACCCTATGACCCATCTCTCGTAAAGATGTATACCTGCGGTCCTACCGTGTATCACTATGCGCATATCGGTAATCTTCGCAGCTATATAATGGAGGATGTGCTTGAAAAGTATCTTCGCTACGCGGGATATCCGGTAAAGCGTGTTATGAACATAACCGACGTGGGTCATCTTACAAGCGATGCCGATGAGGGCGATGATAAGATGCTCAAAGGCGCCAGGCGCGAGCATAAAACGGTTATGGAAATAGCCAAGTTCTATACGGATGCGTTTTTTGAGGATTGCAGAAAGCTTAATATAAAGCGTCCTGATGTAGTTCAGCCCGCAACGGGATGCATAGATGAGTATATAAAGATAATCACAAAGCTTATGGATACCGGATACGCGTATTTCAGCAACGGCAACGTGTATTTTGATACATCAAAGCTTGAGAAGTACTATATATTCAATGACCATAAGGAAGAGGATCTTGCCGTAGGCGTTCGCGAGGGCGTGGAAGAGGATACAAACAAGCGCAATAAGAACGACTTTGTTCTGTGGTTCACCAAGTCCAAATTTGAGGATCAGGCGCTTAAATGGGATTCTCCCTGGGGAACCGGTTACCCCGGATGGCATATAGAGTGCACGGGTATATCGCTTAAATATCTTGGCGAGTATCTGGACATACATTGCGGCGGTATAGATAATGCTTTCCCGCATCATACCAATGAAATTGCTCAATCGGAAAGCTATATCGGGCATCCCTGGTGCAAATATTGGATGCATGTTATGCACCTTAATACCACTGACGGCAAAATGTCCAAATCAAAGGGCGAATTCCTTACGGTATCGCTGCTTGAAGAAAAGGGCTACGACCCGCTTTGCTATCGCCTTTTCTGCCTGCAGAGCCATTATCGCCGCAACCTGGTGTTTACATGGGAAAACCTTGATAACGCGGCCGGTACCTATCAGAAACTTATATCTAAGGTTGCCGCGCTGAAGGATGACGGTGGCGAAATAGACAATGAAGCCGTGGCGGCTTTGAAGGAAAAATTCAACGCGGCACTTGGAAACGATCTTAATACATCGCTTGGCATTACGGCGATTTATGATGTGCTTAAGTACAAAACCAATGATGCCACAAAGCTGTATATGCTTGCGGATTACGATACCGTGCTTGGCCTTGACCTTATAAAGAAAGGCGAGGAAGTACGCAAACGCAACGCGGCCGCGGCCAAGACTACAGCCGGAGTTTACAGCATAATAGCCGAGGACGGCAGCGAGGATGCGGAAATAACCGCGCAGATACAGGCGCGTTACGAAGCAAAGAAGGCGAAGAACTTTGCCGAGGCGGACAGAATAAGGGACAGCCTTAAGTCTCAGGGCATAGAAGTAACGGATATTCCCGGCGGAGCGAAGTGGAAACGCGTATAAGCCGCGAAATTGCGGCGCGTGAAAGGCGGAGAAAACGAAAATGAGAAAAAATAAGCTCACAAGCTCACCTATGGATGCTGCGCTGGACTATCTTTCCGACAGGGCTCGTACGGTACGCGAGGTGGAGGAGAAGCTCGATTCGTTGAATTTTGGAGAAAGCGACGTAAATCAGGTAATAGCAAGGCTTATTGAGCTTAAATATCTTGATGACGAAAAGTATGCCGCCGATTTTATCGCCACGCGCCTTGCCACAAAGCCTATAAGCAAAAAGAAGCTCTGGATGCAGCTTTACGCGCATAAACTGCCAAAGAATATTATTAACGAGGCGCTCGAAGCGGTTTCTCCTGAAATTGAGGCTGACAATGCGCTGCAGGTCGCAAAAAAGTTCGACGAGCAGTTTTCTTCGCTTGATGAGCATGAACGCAAGCAGCGCGTTACCAGAAGGCTTATGGGCCGCGGCTTTTCATACGATGCCGCACGAAAAGCGCTGGAAGCCATATACAGCACCGCTGAAGATGTTGACTTTACCTGTATGGAAGAGGATGATTGCGAGTGAAGACGGAAACACTTACATTTGAAAAGGTAAAGTCCGCAGTCGGAGAGAGAAAGCCCACTGCAAATAAGGGCGACAATGGCCGGGCTTTGATAATCGCGGGAAGCGAGCTCATGAGCGGGGCGGCGCTTATGAGCGCGGCCGCCGCGCTTCGCGCAGGAGTTGGCACGCTGAAGGCAATTGTTCCGCAGGGCGCAAGGCGGGCTTTTTACAGCCTTCCCGAATGCATGTGCATATCATTTGGCGCGGATAAATGGGATGAACTGGAATTATCTTTTGCCGCACCGTATATCAACGAAGCCACCGCTGTGTGCGTAGGACCCGGCATGGGTAAGGACGGCGGGGTAGAGAATGTGCTGAGAAGCGTACTTAGAGCAAATAAACCCACTGTTGTTGATGCCGACGGACTAAATGCGCTTTCACTTATTCAGGACAAGGCAAGCGTATTGCACACAAATGTTATACTCACGCCGCACATTGGCGAAATGGCGCGCTTAACAGGGCTTACAACAGCAGATATAAAAGAGAATCAGGCCGAGGTTGCCATAAAATACGCGGCTGAGTGGGGATGCACGGTGCTGCTTAAATCATACCAAAGCGTTATAGCGTGCAGCGACGGCCGCGTGGCACTTAATGTAAACGGAAACAGCGGACTTGCAAAAGGCGGCAGCGGGGATGTGCTGAGCGGAATAGCACTTGCTATGCTGAGCCAAAAGCTGGATGCCTTCAATGCCGCATGCGCGGCGGCGTATATATTGGGCGCAAGCGCGGATGAAGCCGTTGATTTGCTAAGAGAACGTATGCTTATGGCAAGAGATGTTACCGATGCGGTAAAACAGACTGTAAACAAGCTGTTTGATTGACTAAATTGCGGCTTGATGCTCATTCTCGGCCGCAAAAAGTGTATATTTTGCAAAAAATAGTCTGTAATAAGGATTTATGCTTGTAACAATGCCGTGTATAATGCTAAAATATCAAGGATAAATCCATGTTGGAGGATTGTGTGCGTATAATAGCCGGAACATGCAAAGGCAGGCCGATACTGGCACCTAAAGGAATGGACACCCGCCCTACGCTTGACAGGGTAAAGGAGTCGCTTTTCGGAATAATACAGTTTCAGCTTTACGGCAAAAATGTCCTGGATTTGTTCGCGGGCTCCGGCAACCTTGGGTTGGAGGCTTTAAGCCGCGGCGCAAACTTTGCGGCATTCAACGATATGTCACGCGATGCCGTAAAGGTAATACGCGCTAATATAGAAAAGCTTGGGTTTGAACAGAAGTCTGTGGTGATGAACACCGATTTTGTTCAGGCGATACACTCGCTTTCCCAAAGAAAATTCGATATAGTGTTCCTTGATCCGCCGTACAGAGCGGGCCTGATGGAAAAGGCACTTAACGAACTTGGTGAATCCGGAATACTTGCCGATGATGCCATGGTAATAGCCGAGCACGATGCGCATATAGCACCGGAGAATACCGGCAAGCTCGAACTTTACGATAGGCGTATATATCGCGATACGGCACTTTCCTTTTACAGGATGGGAGAAAAAATATGAAGAATGCCATTTTCCCCGGGAGCTTCGATCCGTTTACGGTAGGCCATTTGGATATACTTAAACGGGCGTGCGAGATATTTGACCATGTTACGGTATGCGTTATACCAAATCCCGCGAAGCATTATGTGCTTTCCGATGCTGAACGGGTTGAGAGCATAAACCGCGTGATACAGGCCGAAAATATAAAAAACGCCTCTGCGGACAGTTTTAATGGCCTTACCGTGGAATGTGCGCGCAGCCATAACGCAAACTTTATCGTGCGGGGACTTCGCTCTTATGCCGATTATGAGTTCGAAACCGGCATGGAATATTTTAACTTGCGCCTCGCGCCGGAGGTGCAGACGATATATCTTGCCTGCAACGCGGCGCATGTGCATATCAGCTCAAGTGCGGTGCGAGAGCTGATGAAATACGGTGCGGATATCGGTGCGTTGGTGCCGAAAGAAATATCTGAATACATCCTTAGAAAGGTTGAGAAAAATGAGCAGTAATAACAGCAACGGCAA
The DNA here is from genome assembly GCA_964600045.1 of uncultured Clostridium sp. Classification (GTDB taxonomy): domain Bacteria; phylum Bacillota; class Clostridia; order Christensenellales; family CAG-138; genus Phil1. The sequence continues at coordinate 23,979 of CAZRHS010000003.1, read as the reverse complement.
TAATATCCAGAACATGCAGATTTTTACTATTATAGGCCAGATAGAGGACATGATTGAAAACAGCCCTCGTCCCAAAATAGGCGGCCAGAATAAGCGCGTTATAGATGTTGATGAGATGATGGATCTTTTGGGCGATCTGAAGGTTACTATTCCTGAGGATATCCGCCGCGCGAACAGCGTTATAGTTGATGCGCAGTCCATGATAGACAATGCTGATGAGCACGCAAGAGACGTTGTCAGCAAGGCCGAGGCAGAGGGAGAGCAGATTGAGGCTGATGCAAGGCAGAAGGCAGCCGATATACTTGAAAAGGCTCGCGGCGAATACGAAAAGCTGGTTTCGGAGGATGAAATATATCAGGAAGCTCAGCGCAGGGCAAAGCTTTTGGCGCAGAAGGCTGAGGCGAATGCCGGTCTCGTTTTTGAAAACGCCAAGTGCTATGCTGATGATGTATTGAAGGATCTTGAAAATTTCCTCAATGAGTATCGTCAGCTTGTTGCCATTAACAGAAAAGATCTTGGCGCAAGGAATGCGAATAGCGATAATGCCGAGCAGGCCGCGCAGCAGGACAACGGTGCGGCTGAAAATCCCGTAGAGGAAAACGAGCAGAGCAAGACTAAGAAGCACGCTAACGCTCCCAAAGTAAAGCCTCAGCCTGTTGAAGAAGACAACGAGGAAGAGGATGATTACGAAGAGGACGAAGAAGAAGAGGAAGAAAAGGGCGGATTCTTCGGCAAACTGTTCGGAAAGAAAAAGAAGAATATTGACTTCGACGACGATGATTTCGACGACGAAGAGTAATTCGCATAAACGATGATAAACCGCGGCGCGAACACGCGCCGCTTATATTTTTTAAGGAGAAATGTATTATGGCAATGCAGCAAACAACCATACCCGAAGGGTACAAGACAAAGTTAAACCTTTATGATACGCAAAATGCCATTGCGCTTATAAAGGCTACGTTTCAGGAAGCACTGGCCGGCGTACTTAATTTGAAGCGCGTATCCGCCCCATTGTTTGTATATCCTGACACAGGTTTGAACGATAATCTTAATGGTGTTGAGCGCCCTGTGCGCTTTGATGCGCCCGCAACCGGACGCGACGCTGAGGTTGTACATTCTCTGGCAAAGTGGAAACGTTATGCTTTGAAAAGGTACGATTTCCATGAAGGCCGCGGCTTATATACGGATATGAACGCTATCCGCAGGGATGAAAGGCTTGATAACCTCCATTCAATATATGTAGACCAGTGGGACTGGGAAAAGGTTATAACCAGGCAGGATAGGACAAGGGAATACCTTGAGCGTACGGTCAGATCTATTGTTGAGGCTGTTGGGTACACGCTTGCTGTTGTGCAGGCTAAATACCCTGTGCTTAACGCGCAAATGAACAGGGAAGTTACGTTTGTTACCAGTCAGGAACTGCTGGATATGTATCCCGACAAGAACGCTAAGGAGAGAGAGTACCTTTTCGCTAAAGAGCATGGCACCATTTTTGTTGAAAAAATAGGCGGTGTTCTTTCAAACGGCGAGCCTCATGACGGACGTGCGCCCGACTATGATGATTGGGAACTCAACGGCGATATAATCCTCTATAACTCTGTTCTGGATTGCGAATTTGAAATATCCAGCATGGGCATAAGAGTTGATGAAGAATCAATGAGAAAGCAGCTTGCTGCGGCGCACTGCGAGGACCGCGCTGAACTGCCTTTCCATAAAGCACTGCTTAACGGAGAACTGCCTCTTACGATAGGCGGCGGTATCGGCCAGTCAAGACTTTGCATGTACATGCTTGAAAAGGCTCATATTGGCGAAGTACAATCCTCAATATGGGATAAGCATACCATGGATACCGCCGAAAAAGCCGGAGTAATACTGCTCTGATAAATTAACATAACAAAGCAGCGTAAGCTTCTCCCTTGAACCTATGATAAGGTGGGGGAGAAGCTTTTATACTATTATCAGTTTTCGTTTAAAATCACTTATAACGGATGAATTGATTTGAGCCGCTTCGGAAGCGAATATGTCTTTATTGAATGCTACCTTTGCGCTTGGGTTGAGTTTATCATAATCGGCCCGGCAGGTGACGATCGGTAAAGAGGCTTTTTGCGTAAGCTCACTCAAAAGCGAAAGAGAATCGCGCCTTACTCCCAGTACGCGAATAAACTCCGGCTTGGCGTGGTGAACATAATCCTGCTTAGTAATACCAAGCAGCGCGTTAAGGCAAATTCTTCGTATGCGGGCGAGAGTATAACGCTTGCTTTTTATGCTTGACGTAAGCTCATTGAAATCGCTGCTGTTGCGGCAGGCGGCATATATTGTGTTTTCAAGCCCTTCCGAAACATCCGGCAAACTTGCTATTTCCTCAACGGAGAGCCTTCTTAAAGCATATATTACGGATTGAGAGAGCTTTTCAATATCAAGCATGGTTAGGGACGAAATGTCGCTGAAAACCCCATCCGGGATCGTTTGGAGTATTTCCGAATTATTTTTCTGCCGTATTTTACCGCGTATCGCCGAGGCACTCATTAATCCGTTTTTTGAACCTAATGAGTCATGCTCCGCGCCAATGCGCTTGATCGCCATAGGCTTAATATCCGATTTGATTTTTTTAATGGCGTTCAGGTATTCTATGCCGAGTATGTTGTTCGGACTTGATAAAAGTGCCGCGCTTTCCGGGCCAAGTATGCGGCACAATGCTTCCGAACGGGCAGTAGGGAAGCTTTTTCCGGAATTTAGGGCATTTGTAAGGGCTGATTTGTACTCGCCGGATTCGGAATTAATGGTTTCGGCCAATCGGCTGATAAGGGATATGTCCTCGCATTCGGCGCCAAAGGAAAGAGAATCAACCATGCCGGTGGATTCTAACAGGCTTACTCCTCCGAACGCGAAGCGCTCCGCATGGGACATAGAGAATATGGCGGGGAGCATAAGAACCATATCGGCACCGTTTTCCAGAGCCCATTTTGCGCGGACATACGGATCAAATATGGCTACGTCTCCGCGCTGAACAAACCAACCGCTCATTGCCACTATTATCGGCCGATTGCCGTTCAGCTTTTTTGTCATTTCTATATGGTATTTATGGCCGTTGTGAAACGGATTGTATTCGGCAATAATGCCTGTGCATTGCGCCATACGATAAAACTCCTAAGGTTTTCTTTTCCTATTATACCATGCTTTGACAATGATTTTAAGCCAAACAGGCAGAATGGGCATAGAAGCACGCCAAAATTAGCCTAAAACAGAAATTAATGGGCATAATTCCCAATATTAGCTGTTACATAAGCAAAAAAAGTGCTATAATGCATCTGTATGGCATGAAGCCAGAAGTTTTACGCTTTTTTGAAAGGAGCAAACTAAAATGTCAGTATTGGACAGCATCAAAAAGAAGGCTAAAGCGGACGTAAAGCACATCGTGCTTCCCGAAGGCAGTGAAGAGCGTACCGTTCAGGCTGCAAGGATAATCACCGATGAGAAGCTCGCAAAGGTAACTCTGCTTGGTGACGAGGAAGAAATAAAGAAGGTTGCCGAGAAGTTCAATGTGTGCCTCTGCGGTATAGAAATAGTCAATCCCCTTACCGATTCTCATTTTGAGACCTATGCGAACAGCTTCTATGAACTGCGCAAGGCTAAGGGCATGACCCCCGAGAAAGCTCATGAGACCATGAAGGATCCCATGTACTACGGCATCATGATGGTAAAGAACGGCGAAGCGGACGGCCTGGTTTCCGGCGCTATCCATTCCACCGGCGATATGCTGCGCCCCGCGCTGCAGATCATTAAGTCAAAGCCCGGCATCAAGACCGTGTCTTCCTGCTTCCTGATGGAGAGCCCGAACACTCAGTACGGCGACAACGGCATTATGATTTTTGCTGACTGCGCCGTTAACATCGATCCCGATGCTGACGCTCTTGCGAACATCGCTCTTGGCGCTGCCGAGTCTGCTCGTTCCCTGGCCGGTATCAAAGAGCCCCGCGTTGCCATGCTGTCCTTCTCCACCAAGGGTTCAGCTAAGCATGATGTGGTTACCAAGGTTCAGGAAGCTACCCGCATAGCGCATGAAATGGCTCCCGATCTTATGCTCGATGGCGAGCTGCAGCTTGATGCCGCTCTGGTCGAGAAGGTTGGTCAGCTTAAGGCTCCCGGCAGCACCGTCGCGGGCCATGCCAACACCCTCGTATTCCCCTCCCTTGAAGCAGGCAACATTGGTTACAAGCTTGTACAGCGCCTTGGCAATGCCGAAGCTTACGGCCCGATTCTGCAGGGTATCGCTAAGCCTTGCAACGACCTGAGCCGTGGCTGCTCCGTAGACGACATCGTAGCTACTGTTTCCATAACTGCCGTTCAGGCGCAGTCCAACTGATTTCTTATAGGAGAGAAAAGATGAAGGTTCTTGTTATTAACGCGGGAAGCTCCTCCCTCAAATACCAGCTCATCAATGTTGAAAACGGCGATGTTATCGCAAAGGGACTTTGTGAGCGCATAGGTATAGAAGGCTCAATGCTTACCTACAAGCCCACCGGCAAGGGTAAGTTTGAATTCAAGAAAGATATGAAGGATCATCAGGATGCCATCCGTATGGTGCTTGATGCTCTGGTAGATCCCGAAATCGGCGTTGTGAAGAGCATGGACGAGATCGACGCTGTCGGTCACCGTATTGTTCACGGCGGTGAAAAGTTCAATAAGTCCGTACTGATTAACGATGAGCTTATAAACGAAGTTGAAAAGCTTACTCCGCTTGCTCCTCTGCACAATCCCGCTAACCTGATGGGCATCCGTGCCTGCCAGGCTGTTATGCCTAACACTCCGATGGTTGGCGTGTTCGATACCGCTTTCCATCAGACCATGCCTGCCGAGGCGTTCATGTATGGCTTGCCTTACGAGGCGTATAAGGATCACATGGTTCGCCGCTATGGCTTCCACGGCACGTCCCATCTGTATGTATCCCAGCGCGCGCTGACCAAGCTTGATATGCCCAAGGAAGAGACCCGCATAATAACCTGCCACCTTGGCAACGGCTCCAGCATATCTGCCATAAAGGGCGGCAAGTGCATAGATACTTCCATGGGCCTTACTCCGCTTGAAGGCGTACCCATGGGCACCCGTTGCGGCGATATGGACCCCGCTATCGTTACCTACCTTATGGATAGGCTTAACCTTGACAGGAAGGGCATTGATAACTACCTTAACAAGAAGAGCGGTGTGCTCGGCATTTCCGGCGTATCAAGCGACTTCCGCGATATAGAAGAAGCGGCCAACAATGGCAACGAGCGCGCTAAGCTTGCTCTTGACACCTTCTGCTATAAGGTAAAGAAGTACATCGGCGCTTACGCGGCTGCTCTTGGCGGAGTTGATGCCATAGTATTCACCGCCGGCGTTGGTGAGAATGATCGCGGCGTTCGCGAAAAGGTACTTACCGGTCTTGAGTATCTCGGCGTAGAGCTTGATACCGAGGTCAACAATACCTGCCCGCGCGGTGAAGAGGCTGAGATATCCAAGCCCACCAGCCGTGTAAAGGTTTTCGTCATTCCTACCGACGAAGAGATGGTAATTGCCCGCGATACTGCGGCACTTGCTTCAAAATAAGCAAATTATCCGTAAAAACAGGCGCTTTAGATACAATATATTGTTGACAAACGATATTGCAACGGATAAAATAGTTGAGGTTGACTTTTTATGAGGCTGAATGTGGCTGCGGAGCTTAAGCTTCCGGGTCGCGAGGGACATGCCGTCCTTCGCGAAAAAATTGAAGACATAGAATATCCGGGCCGTTGGATTCGTTTTGCGGATGATGTAACGGTTGATATAAGCTATGTGTTTGACGGCAGCGGCTTTGAAACTACAGGCAGTGTCAAAACAGCGCTGAAGGGTGAGTGTGCCCGCTGCACAAAGGAACTTACGGTTCCGTTTGAGCACGAGTTCGAGGAGCGGTTCGAAAAGAACGCGCCGGAAGATGGCGATGCCTATCCTTTCAGCGGAGAAGAGCTTGACTTAAGCGACCTTGTGCGCGACATTATCTTGCTTAACATGGAAAATTATGTTCTGTGTAAAGATGATTGCCGCGGACTGTGCCCGGTGTGCGGGTGCGATTTGAATACAGTGCAGTGTTCCTGTGAGCTGGATGCAGAGGATGATAATCCTTTCTCCAAGCTCAAGGCACTGTTTAACGAGGATAAGGAGGTGTGACAAATGGCGGTCCCCAAGAGAAAAACATCCAAGGCAAGGCGTGACTCACGCAGGAGCAGCAACTGGAAGCTTTCAATCCCCGGCATCGTGGCTTGCCCGCAGTGCCATGAGCCCAAGCTGGCCCACAGGGTTTGCAAGAATTGCGGCTATTACGACGGCAAGCAAGTCGTCAAGGTTGAAGAAGCCAAATAATTTGTTTGACATTCAAGTAAATAGAGGATGCGTTTGACGTATCCTCTTTTTGCGTTATTCTGAATTATATGATATAATGAGCCATATTATATTTGGAAGGTGTTTGCACTTATATGATACGTATAGCGTTGGATGTTATGGGCGGCGATAATTGCCCGCAGGCGGCGGTTGAAGGCGCGGTAATGGCCGTAAATTCAAATAAGGATATTTCAATAACGCTTGTTGGCCGCGAGCAGGCAATAAAGGATGAATTGAATAAGCTTAATGTAAGTAACGAAAGATTGACTGTTCTTAATGCTGATGAAGAAATAGATTGCCATGAACAGCCTACCGCCGCAATAAGAAAGAAAGAAGCTTCAATGGTAAAGGCTTTGAATTTGGTCGCGAACGGTGAAGCCGATGCAGTAGTATCTTCCGGCAGTACGGGCGCGCTGCTTGCTGGAGCTACGCTTATAGTAAAGCGCATAAAGGGCGTTAAAAGGCCCGCGCTTTCTCCTTTGCTGCCTACCGTAAACGGCAAATGGATAATGCTTATTGACTGCGGAGCCAATACCGATTGCAAACCGCAGTATTTACAGCAGTTTGGCGTAATGGCAAGTGCGTATATGCAGAGCGTTATGGGCGTTGAATCGCCGCGTATATCCTTACTGAACAATGGCGAGGAAGCAGAAAAAGGCTGTGAGCTTACAAAAGCGGCATATAAACTTCTTTCAAACGCTCCCATCAATTTTGCAGGAAACTGCGAAGCAAGGGAAGTGCTTTCCGGCAAATTTGACGCGTTGGTATGCGATGGCTTTGTGGGCAACGTGGTATTAAAGTATACCGAGGGCCTTGCCAGTTCACTTATGTCCATGCTCAAAACCGAACTTACGGCCGATTTTAAGTCCAAAATTGGCGCCGCGCTTTCGATGAACGCGTTCCGCAGGTTCAAAAAGAAGATGGATTATAAAGAGGTTGGCGGGGCGCCGCTGCTCGGAATTAACGGCTGCGTAATAAAGGCGCACGGCAGCTCCGATGCTAAAGCTTTCTCTTCGGCGATAAGGCAGGCTGTATCGTTTGTAAACGGTAATGTTAATCCGAAGATAGCGGAGGCAATCGCATCACTTCCGGATGAGGAATAGTAGTATAACACCGGGGCATATTATTTTGAAGGATTGACATATTATGCCGTCGGGTCTAAACTAAATTAACACAGCTGAACACGAAAGGGGCACTAAAATGGAATTTGAAAACGTACGCAAGAATATAGCAAGGCAGCTCGATATACCTGAGGAATCCATAACCATGGAATCAAGGCTTATAGAAGACCTTAAGGCCGATTCGCTTGATGTTGTTGAACTGATTATGGATCTGGAGCAGCAGTATGGCATAGAGATTCCCGACGATGATCTGCCGAATATTCATACCGTTGGCGATATAGTGAACTATATAAATAAATAAGCTTTGTATTTAATTGCAGGGGCCGCCGGGCAATAATGGCAGCCCCTTTTCTGCTTAGGAGGAAAAATGGACGCAGATAGGCGAAAAAAGCTTGAATCGCTGGAAAAACGCGTGGGATACAGCTTCCGCGACAAAGCTTTGCTGGATATGGCGCTTACGCATACATCCTATGTTAAGGGAGACGGCAGAGCCAGCGAGCATAACGAAAGGCTTGAGTTCCTGGGCGATGCGGTGCTTGAGTTGTGCGTAAGTGAATATCTTTATAACCGCTTCAGCGAATATAATGAGGGCGATATGACAAGGCTTAGGGCGCAAACCGTGTGCGAGGGAGCTTTGTTTGAAGTTGCTAAAAAACTGGAACTTGGCAAAACGCTTCTTTTGGGGCGCGGAGAAGATCATTCCGGAGGAAGAGAAAAACCAAGTATATTAAGCGATGCTGTTGAGGCAGTGATTGGCGCTTTGTACATTGACGGCGGCATGGATACGGCAAGAAGCTTTATAATGAGCTTTATAGGCACTTCGGTTCAGAGTGCCGTAAGTGACGGTCCGCATAAGGATTATAAAACCATGCTTCAGGAATATGTACAAAAGCATCATATGGGGCAAATAACATACGTGCTTACCGGAAGCTCCGGCCCGGATCACAACAAGGTTTTTGAGATGGATGTTATGGTTGCCGGCGCGGTCGCTGGCAGCGGCGAGGGAAAAACCAAGCAGGAAGCCGGCCAGCAGGCGGCTAAGGCTGCACTTACGGACATGGGCATAATTCCCCGGCCCGAAAGGAATGAAGATTGAGGCTTACCAAACTGGAAATGTACGGGTTTAAGTCCTTTGCCCGTAAAACAGAAATTGTATTTGATGATGGAATCACAGCCATTATAGGTCCTAACGGAAGCGGCAAAAGCAATATTGCCGATGCAGTGCGTTGGGTTTTGGGCGAACAAAGCGCCAAGGCCCTGCGCGGCGAAAAGATGGAGGACGTTATATTTAACGGTACCGAAGCGAAGAAACCCCTTTCGTACGGAGAGGTTTCGCTTACGTTTGATAATTCCGATCATGAATTGGCTACGGATTTTAATGAGGTATGCGTTACCCGCAGAATTTACAGGAGTGGTGAAAGCGAATACTTTATTAATCGATCCTCATGCAGAAGGAAAGACATTGCCGAACTTTTCCGCGATACAGGCGTGGGCAGGGAAGGATATTCCATAATTGGGCAGGGTAGGGTAGAGCAAATCCTTTCCGCAAAGTCAGCCGACAGGCGCAGCGCATTTGAGGAAGCTGCGGGCGTAATGAAATTCCGCGTACGAAAAGAAGAGGCTGTACGCAAGCTTGACAATACAAAGGTTAATATGGATAGGCTCAATGATATAATCAAAGAGCTTGAGGAGCGTATCGGGCCGCTTGAGGAACAGAGCGCGGCGGCGAGAGAATATCTGAAACTGAGGGACGAACTTAAGGAAATTGAAATAAACGTTTTTCTGTATCAGTATGACAAGCTTAATGAACGCATAACCGCGCTGCAGGAAGCTATCGATGCCGCAAAAGCAGAAATAGAGCAGAAAAACGAACTGGAAGCGGCGGTTTCAACGAGCTGTGCGGAGGAAGAAGAACGCGAGCGCGCGCTGAATGTGTCGATAAGTCAGATTCAATCCGAGTTGCTTAAGATGACAACGGGCGTGGAAGGCCATGCCGGTGAATCAAAGGTCTTAAGTGAGAGAATGGAATCGTTTATGCGGGAAAAGGAGCAGCGGCAGGGCCAGCTCAGCATAAACGAGAAAAAGCTTGAAGAAATTACCGAGCAGATAAAAACTGTATCAGACAATGTAAAAGAGGGCGAGGAAGAATTAAAAGCCAAGCGGGAAGCGGCGGCGCAGGCGGCAAATGAGCTGAGTCTGCTGAACACAAACGTGGAGCAGAAAGAAGCAAGCTTAGAGGAACAAAAGAACGCGCTGATAGATGCTATGAACCGCATAGCGGACGCGAGAATACTTATATCGCGTTTTGAAACCATGCGCCAAAACCTGGTTACGCAGGCAGAAAACATGGCGCGCGGCAAAGAAAAAGCGGAAGAAAAGCAAAGAGAATTAGAAAACGAGTATACGGAAGCAGAAGCCGAGCATAATAAACTTTTAGCCGAAAAAGAGGAATGCAAGAAAAAACGCGAATCTGCTATCCAAAACCTGAATAACATAAATCAAAACCTAAAGCAATCCCAAGAGGCCGCGCGCAAAGCCGAGCAGCAAAGCGAAGCGGGAAAATCGCGTCTTCGTGTGCTTGAAGAAATGAAGCGTGCACATGAGGGCTATTACGCGAGCGTTAAGAATTTGCTCAGGGATTGTGAAAGAGATACGTCACTCGGCAGAAGAATAGAGGGCGTTGTAGCCGAATTGATAAGCGTTCCGAGCGAATACGAAACGGCTATAGAAATGAGCCTCGGGCCGGCTCTGCAAAATATTGTTACTCCGGATGAGAACGATGCAAAGGTTGTTATAGAACATCTCAGACGAAAGGGATACGGAAGGGCCACATTTTTGCCTGTATCAGCCATGCGCTCCAGAGTTTTGGATAAGCGTGAACTCAATTGCTGCAATGTAAAGGGATTTATAGGTGTCGCAAGTGAGCTTATAAGCTTTGATGAGCGATATAGGGGCATAATAGAAAACCTTCTTGGCAGAACCGTTATAGTAAGCGATCTTGACGCGGCTATAGCTATAAACCGCCAGGCGCACGCCTCTTTTAGGATTGCTACCCTCAGCGGAGATATAGTCAATCAGGGCGGATCTATGACCGGCGGCAGCGTACAGAAACGCGAATTCAGCATAATAGGCCGGGAACGCGAAATAGAGGAGCTTACGAAGCGCACGGCACAGCTGGACAAAGAAAAAGTATTGAAGGACGAGGAATGCGCCCAACTTGAAGCTTCTCTTGAAGATGCGCAGAGTGCGCTGGAAGAAGCCGGCGATGCGCTGCACGAAAAAGAGCTTGAAATTGCCAGCCATGCCGAAAAATTGGATATTATAGAAAAATACCTTTCCGAAGCCAGAGAAGCTTTCCAAGCTGCCGAAGAGGGTGAAAATCAGATAAACGAAGATATTGCCGACATAGACTCCCGCTTTAAGGCGGCAACGGAGGATAGGTCTACTTTGGAACAGAGCAATATTGCAACGCAGGCTGATATACGCGCCGCGCAGCAGGAACTTGCTCTGCTGAAAAAAGAGCTTAGCGAAAAAACGGAACATGATGCCGAATGCCGTATTGCGTTGGCGAAAAGCGAAAAGGAAATAGCGGCACTGCAAAGCGAACTTAACAGACTTTCTTCCGAGGAAAAGAATATTGAAAAAGCCGTAGAGGAAGACAAGCGGATAATTTCGGGATTTGCGGACAGGTTTGCCGAGCTTAGCGAAAAGCTAAAAGAAGTAGAGGGCAGTATAAGTGAAGAACGCCGGGAGGTTGATAAGCTTACCGACAGGCTGCACGAAATGGAAGAGGAGCGTGCCGGTCGCCTTAACGCAATTGATGAAATGCGCTCAAGGCGCGAAAGCATAGCCGAAGAAAGCAAAGAAATAAGCGACAGACTGCATAAAAGCGAACTGAACCTGAACAGGGCTGAAATGGAATTAAAATCCTCGCAAGACAAAATGTGGGAGGATTATGAGCTTACCTATGAGAACGCTTTGCCTTACAGGCGGCAGATAGCCGTAACCGCATCGCATATACGAATTGATGAGCTGAAAAAAGGGATTCGCGCGCTTGGCGATGTGAACATAGCGGCTATTGAAGACTATAAAACGGTTAAGGAACGCTACGACGAAATGAGCAAGCAGTATGCCGACCTTACCGCGGCCAAGGCGGATCTTACTCAGCTTATAGACGATTTGACCAAAACTATGGAAAATGAGTTCAGAAAGCAGTTTGAAAAGATACAGCAAAACTTTTCATCCACGTTTGCCGAGCTTTTCGGCGGAGGCAAGGCGGAGCTTGTACTTAGCGACAAAAATGATATACTCAATTGTAATATTGATATTATCGCGCAGCCGCCCGGAAAGAAGCTGCAGCTATTAAGCTTGCTTTCAGGCGGAGAAAGAGCGCTTACAGCCATAGCACTGCTGTTTGCCATACTTAAGCTTAAACCTACCGCGTTCTGTATATTGGATGAAATAGAGTCGGCACTGGACGAGGTAAACGTGAGCACGGTTGCGCAATATGTGCAGCGGTATTCCAAGGACACGCAGTTTATTATGATAACTCACCGAAAGGGCAGCATGGAGGTTTGCAATGCTCTGTACGGCGTTGCTATGGAAGAGCGCGGCATATCCAAGGTTGTTTCCGCAAGATTTAACGCATAAGGAGATTGTATGGAAAAGAAAATGGGATTTTTTGAAAAACTGAAAAAAAGCCTGAGCAAAGCCGGAAACGGTATGCTAAGCGCTATATTTTCAGGCGGAGACCGAGTAAATAATGAATTCTACGAAGAACTTGAAGAGGCCATGATCGTTGCCGACATGGGCATGGATACTGCCGAGAGACTTATAGAATCATTAAGAGAAAGCCTGGACGAAAAGGGAATAAAAACCCGCGAGGAAGCAAGGCAGGAGCTTAGGCGCATAGTAGCGGACGAAATGCGGGCAGACAGCGCATTCGCGGCGGATAAAGGACCTGCGGTACTGCTGATAGTAGGAGTTAACGGAGTTGGCAAAACAACGTCCATAGGCAAGCTTGCCGCATACTATGTTTCAAAGGGCAGGCAGCCTATGATGGCGGCGGCGGACACGTTTCGAGCGGCTGCTGCCGAACAGCTTACTGTTTGGGCTGAACGCAGCGGCGTTCAGATAGTTAAGCATGGCGAAGGGGCCGATCCGGCGGCGGTTGTATTCGATGCTGCCGCAAGCTTTAAGGCACGCAAGCGAGATATACTGCTTTGCGATACGGCGGGCAGGCTTCATAATAAGAAAAACCTTATGAATGAGCTTGAAAAGATACGCCGGGTGCTGGATAGAGAACTTCCCGGGGTACCTGTAGAGGCGCTGTTGGTGCTGGATGCCACAACCGGGCAGAATGCCATAATACAGGCAAGAGCCTTTGGCGAGAGCACGGGCTTGACCGGTGTAATTATCACAAAGCTTGATGGTACTGCCAAGGGCGGTATGGCCGTTGCGATAAAGAATGAGCTTGGCTTGCCCGTGCGTTTCATAGGCGTAGGCGAGGGGATAGACGATTTGCGCCCCTTTGATGCGGATGCGTTTGCGGAGGCTTTGATATAATATGAGACTTCTTTTTAAACAACGTCTTTTTTCTTGGTTTGACAGCTATGATATATACGATTCATCGGGAGCTACCGTATACGTTGTTAAGGGCCAGCTTTCGTGGGGACATTGCTTAAAAATATTTGATGCATCCGGAAATGAAGTGGGCATGGTAAAGGAAAAGATATTTACCTTCCTGCCGAAATTTGAATTGTATAAAGGCGGGGAATACCTAGGCAGCGTTGAAAAGGAATTTACCTGGTTTAAGCCAAAGTATCACCTGGACTTTAACGGATGGCAGGTCAGCGGAAACTATTTTGAATGGGATTATACTATTTCAGATGCCGGCGGTACCAAGGTGGCGGTAATATCAAAAGAGCTGCTTAACTGGACCGACACTTATGCAATTGATGTATTTAATCCAAACGATGCCTTGTACGCGCTGATGTTTGTGTTGGCTATAGACGCGGAAAAGTGCTCGAGAAATTAACTTAAATATGCGCGGGAGATGCGGGCAATTATCATAAATTGCTTGACATCTCCCATTTATTTGTTATAATAGCAGAGGTGTAAAGCCTTAAACCTTTACAGGAGGCCGGGCATGGATAAACGTCTGAGGCTTGGATTGCTGCTCGATTGGTACGGCGCGCTGCTTACCGATAAGCAGAGAACAACGCTGGAACAGAGCCTGAATGAGGATTGCTCACTCGCCGAAATTGCCGAAAGAGAGGGCATTTCAAGGCAGGCAGTACGCGATGCCATATTGCGAGGGGAAGAACAGCTTGAGCTTTACGAGGCTAAGCTTGGATTTCTTGAAAGAGATCTTGGCTTGATAGAAAGCATCAGGCAAATGCGCCGGCACGATTTAACAGAGGATGTACAGAAGGGCTTGGATGCTCTTATTGAAAGGATAGAAGGAAACAATGGCATTTGAAGGGCTTTCCTCAAAACTGCAGAATGTTTTCAAAAAGCTTGGCGGCAAGGGCAAGCTGAGCGAAAAAGAAGTGCGCGAGGCAATGCGCGAGGTTAAGCTTGCGTTGCTTGAGGCGGACGTTAATTTTGCCGTTGTAAAGAACTTTGTAAACAAGGTTACCGAAAGGGCCGTTGGGTCAGAGGTGCTTGAAAGCCTTACTCCGGCTCAGCAGGTTATAAAAATAGTAAACGAGGAGCTTACCGCGCTTATGGGCGGCACAAGCTCAAAGATAGAGTTCGGCTCAAAAAGCCCCAGCGTTATACTGCTTGCCGGCCTTCAGGGCGCAGGCAAAACAACCATGGCGGGCAAGCTTGCGGGATATCTTTCAAAGCAGTACGGAAAGGCCCCTATGCTTGTTGCATGTGATATATATCGCCCCGCGGCAATAGATCAGCTTAAGGTTGTCGGTTCAAAAGTAAACGTTCCTGTATTTGAGCGCGGGCAGGCCGATCCGGTTGAAACGGCTAAACTCGGCGTAGAAGAGGCACGCAGGCAGCTGAAAGACCTGGTTATAATCGATACTGCCGGCCGTCTGCATATAGACGAGGGCATGATGGATGAAATAGCGGCAATCAAGGAGGCTGTACAGCCGGCTGAAATACTGCTCACCATAGATGCCATGACCGGTCAGGATGCCGTGAATGTCGCAAAAGCCTTTAATGAAAAGCTTGAACTTACCGGAGTTATAGTTACAAAGCTTGATGGCGATACCAGGGGCGGCGCGGCGCTTAGCGTAAAGGCTGTTACCGGAAAGCCGATTAAATTCTCGGGCACCGGTGAAAAGCTTACCGACATAGAGCCGTTCTACCCGGACAGGATGGCAAGCCGAATCCTGGGCATGGGAGACATGCTTACGCTCATTGAAAAAGCTCAGAGCGCTTTTGATGAAAAGAAGGCCGTAGAGCTTGAGGCAAAGCTCAGAAACGATGAGTTCACGCTGGAAGACTTTCTGGACCAGTTTGAGCAAATGAAGAGCATGGGCTCCATGCAGGACATAATGGGTATGATACCCGGCATGGACGCCTCAAAGCTTGGCAATATAGAAATAGATGAAAAACAGGTGGCGCGTACGCAGGCTATAATCAAGAGCATGACGCCTAAGGAACGCCGCAAGCCCGACATATTAAACGCAAGCCGCAGGCGCAGAATAGCGCGCGGAAGCGGAACCACCATTCAGGAGGTTAACAGGCTGATAAATCAGTTTGAGGCCACCCGAAAGATGATGCGCCAGTTTACCGGCAAAGGTAAAAAAGGCGGGAAAAAGGGTAAACGCCGTTTCCCGTTTGGATTTTAATTTGAACGAATACGGTATAGCCGTTTTCGATATAAATGTTAACAACATATTTTTTAGGAGGACACAAAAATGCTTAAGATCAGACTTCGCCGCATGGGCGCCAAGAAGGCTCCTTTCTACCGTATAGTGGTTGCGGACAGCCGCGCTCCCCGCGACGGTGCTTTCGTTGAGGAAATCGGTTACTACAATCCCCTTACCGAACCCGTTGAGATCAAGGTAGACAACGAGAAAGCCCAGCAGTGGATAAAGAACGGCGCTCAGCCCACCGATACCGTACGCGGCCTGCTTAAGAAGAGCGGAGCGATACAGTGACGGAGGAAACGAACGGGAGGCAGTCCATGGCAGAACTTGTAAAGTTTATAGCGATGAGCTTAGTGGACAAGCCTGACGAGGTTAAGGTTGAGGAAAAAGAAGGCGACAAGGCTACGATAATAGAGCTTAGCGTCGCCGCAGAGGATATGGGCAAGGTAATAGGCAAGCAGGGCCGCATAGCCCAGGCTATCCGCTGCGTGGTAAAAGCCGCCTCTGTCAAGGAAAACAAAAAATACGTCGTAGAGATAGTCTGATATGGCTGCGCTGTGCGAATTTTTCAGAATAGGCCGCATCGTGCGGCCTCACGGCGTTCATGGGGCTGTAAAGCTTGAACCCATGTCGGATTCGTTGGCACGCTATAAGGGCCTTAAAGAGGCTTATATAGAGCGAAACGGCATACGCGAGCCTATAACTGTTTCGGATGTTGGCGTTAAGGAAGATGCCGTGTATATGAGCATATCATGCAGCAGCTCTCGTGATGATGCGGAGAAGCTGCGCGGCGCTTTCATTTGCGTGGACAGAGCGCATGCCATGAAACTTCCAAACAATACCTATTTTGTTGAGGATCTTATAGGGTGTGCGGTATATGACGATACAGGGCGAGAGCTTGGCAAAATTACCGATGTGTTTGAAACCGGCGCAAACGACGTTTATGAGATATCCGGCAAAAAGAAACTTTTTTTACCGGCGCTTAAGCGCGTTGTGATTTCAACCGACATTGAAAACAGGCGTATGGTGCTGAATTCAAAAGTGCTTGAGGAGGTTGGACTGTTTGAGGATTGACATACTTACAACCTTTACCGAAATGTTTCCGCCCGTACTGGGGGCAAGTATTTTGGGAAGGGCTGCACAGAAGGGCATACTCGAATTCAACCTTTGCGATATAAGAAACTATTCTGAAAACAAGCACCATAACACGGATGATTATCCGTTTGGCGGCGGCGCCGGAATGGTAATGCTTGCCCAGCCTATTTATTCGTGCCTTGATGCCGTTGATCCGGAGCACAAAGCAAAGCGCATAATGCTTTCTCCGCGCGGCAAAACTCTTTCGCCGGAAATAGCAAAAGAGCTTTCTAAAGAAGAACACCTGCTGTTCCTTTGCGGGCACTACGAAGGTATAGATGAGCGCGTGGTATATGCAATGGATGAGGAATTGTCCATAGGCGATTATGTGCTTACGGGCGGTGAACTGGCGGCTATGGTAGCAATAGACTGCATTGCCCGGTTTATTCCCGGAGTGCTCGGCAGCAGCGAATCCGCTGAAACGGAATCGTTTTCGGATGGATTGCTTGAGTATCCGCAATATACTCGTCCAGCGGAGTTTCGCGGCATGAAGGTACCGGATGTTTTGCTCAACGGGAACCATGCGCTTATAGAGCGCTGGCGACGTGACAGGGCAATAGAAATTACCCTTTCTCGTAGGCCGGAACTTATGGAAAATGTTGAGCTGAATAAAAAGGACATAGCTTTCATCAAGTCCTTAAAAAATGATGAAAAATCAAGATAAACGGGCAAAAATTAGCTTGCAAAGAAAAGAATGCTATGTTATAATGCCCTTTGTGACAAACGGGCGGTCCAATGTGGGCGATATGGCCTATACGAACGTCTAAGGAAGGAGAAAACAAAAAATGGCAGACATTATCAGGGAACTTGAAAAGGAGCAGCTTCGTACAGACCTGCCCAAGCTTGAAGTGGGCGACACCGTCCGTGTATTCGTAAAGGTCGTTGAGGGCTCCCGCGAGAGGCTTCAGAACTTCGAAGGCGTCGTTATTAAGATTCAGGGCGGCGGCATTCGCAAGTCCTTCACCGTACGCAGAATATCCTACGGTATCGGCGTAGAGAGGACCTTCCCCTACAATAGCCCCCGCATTGGCCGCATTGAAGTGCTGCGTCATGGTCAGGTTCGCCGCGCCAAGCTGTTCTATCTGCGCAATCGCGTAGGTAAGGCTGCTAAGGTTGTCGAGCGTATAGACGAGAAATAAGTTACCTAAACAAACCTTCAAGCCCCCAAGGCCTTATGCCCCTGGGGGCTTAATTTTAACAGGAGATTTTATGCAGATACAGTGGTATCCGGGGCATATGGCCAAAGCAAGGCGTATGCTGGAAGATAACCTTAAACTTATAGATGTTGTTGTAGAGCTCGTGGATGCGCGTGCTCCTTTGGCTACCCGCAATCCGGATTTTGATACTCTTTTTTCGCAGAAAAACAGGGTAATATTGCTGAACAAAAGTGATCTGGCATCCGCGGAGCAAACGAAAAGATGGATAGATTATTATAAATCCCAGAATATAAATGCCATAGCCTTTGTCTCAACATCAAGCGCAAAACGGAAGGCGGCTGTAACGTTAATTGAGGCCGCGGCTGCGGATAAAGTAGCGAAAATGAAAGAGAAAGGCGTGCTTAAAACCGTGCGTGCCATGGTTGTCGGCATACCTAACGTTGGCAAATCAACGTTCATTAATCGCATATCCGGCGAAACAAAGGCCAAGGTTGGCGATAAACCGGGCGTTACGAAGGGGAAACAGTGGGTAAAAGTTTCGCAGTATCTGGAATTGATGGATACTCCGGGCCTGCTTTGGCCAAAACTTGAAAACGAGGCTTTAGCGAAACATTTAGCCTATATAGGTTCCATTAACGATGATATTATGGATACGGAAAGGCTTGCAGGCGATCTTTTAAGTGAACTGGAGCAGATTTGCCCTCAAGAACTTCGTGAACGCTATAAGAAGATAGAGGATGGCATGGCATCTCATGAACTGCTTGAAGCCGTTGCACGCTCAAGAGGTTTTATACTGCAGGGCGGTGTAACCGATACAGAGAGGGCAGCCAGAATAGTGCTGGATGAGTTCAGAGCCGGTAAAATAGCAAAGGTAACGCTTGAACAGCCGGACAGGCAATATTAAAACTTGAATCAGACGAGAAAATCTTATGGCACGTATAAATGAGCAGGAAAGACTTGCGGAGCTTACAAAGCGTGAAAAGGAATTCTGGCAGGTGGGAATATACCCCGCCGGTATGGACGAGGTAGGGCGCGGACCTTTGGCGGGGCCTGTGGTGACATGCTGCGTAATATTGCCTCAATCGCCGTTGATAGAGCATATAAACGACTCGAAAAAGGTTACTGAGCTGCGCCGTATTAAGCTTGCGCCTATAATAGAGGAAAACGCCATAGCCATAGGCTATGGCCAATGCAGCAACGAAGAGATAGACGAGCTTAATATATTGAATGCCACAAAGCTGGCGTTTAAGCAGGCTTATTTCGCAATGAACCATGAATGCAGTGATGTGCTTATAGATGCCGTAAAAGGTCTGGATATACCGGCAAGGCAGCATTCGATAATTCATGGCGATGCTTTAAGCTACCTTATAGGTGCGGCAAGCATAGCGGCCAAGGTAAAAAGGGATGCTTATATGTGCCAAATGGCTGAAAAATACCCCGAGTACGGGTTTGAAAGAAACAAGGGCTACGGCACGGCGGAGCATATAGCCGCTCTTAAAAAATACGGTCCATGCCCGATACATCGCGCAAGCTTTATAGGCAAAATTTTGGGTGGCAGTAATGAATAATATAGAGCGCGGCAGGCGCGGCGAAGATGCCGCGCTTGAATATTTGCTGAAAAACGGATACACATATCGCGACAGAAACTTTAGGGCGGAAAGATGTGAAATCGACCTTATTGTTATGAATGGCGATATGCTTGTTTTTGTTGAGGTTAAGTCACGCCATGGCTCAGAACACGGTTTGGGACGTGAGGCCGTAAATAAAGCAAAACAGCGCAATATTATAAAGGCGGCGCAGCTATACGCCGTTAAATTCGGCCTAACGGAAAATTTCATTAGGTTTGATGTTATAGAAGTTGATTTGGATACAATAAGAATTGAGCACATCAAAGATGCTTTTAGACTGAATTAAGTTAACACATTTTGAACTTTCATATAATCTCTATCGATATAAATAAAATTGTGGTATGCTATCTATAAATTGGGGCAGTTTGTCTGCCGCAAATTTATGCGGAGAGTAGCATGAAAAAAAGGTTTTTAACGATAATTTCAATGTTCCTGGTGCTTGCTATGCCGGCACTTTGTTTTGCCGCGGGCGAAAATATGCTCTCGGATGATTATGAATCGGAATCACAATGGTTTGAACAGGCCTGGTATGAGGGCAGCGAGTACGGCAGCATAGAAATTACCGATGGCATTGTCCACATAACGGCATCGGGTGACGAGGGCAACGATATTCGCCTTTGCTATACGGCAAATGTTGAAGAAAACAGCTATTATAAATTAAGCTGCTGCGTTAAAACGTCCGATGTATCGGGCGGAGCCGGAGCGAATATATCTGTTGACGGCTCGCTTGCCACAAGCGACGGTGTATTCGGCGGCTCGGATTGGCAGACGATAGAACTGGTGGGCAAGACAGCCGATGATCAAACGGAGCTCACGGTATGCGTACGCGTGGGAGGCTACGGCGCACTGTCAAGCGGCGAAGCCTGGTTCAAAGAAATAAGCATGGAAAAGCTTAACTCATACTCGGGTGAAGCCGCCGATTTTTCTTTGGCTACGGTAAGCAGCGCATTAGATAACGATGATACAGCGGAAAACACTGACGAAGACTCAGACGAAAGCACAGAAGGGGATTTCCCTAAAAGCGGCACCGTAATGCTTGCCGTATTTGCCACTGTGTTCTTTGGTGCGATAATATACGGAAGGTTTATTGAAACGGAACAGCCGACTATAGAAGATGAACCTAAGAATGAAAAAGTATGGCTGGCAATAATACTTGCGGCGGCGTTTATAATCAGGGTTGCCTGCTCGCTTAAATACTATGGGCATCCAACTGACATAAATTGCTTTATGGCATGGGGATATCATTTGCGGGAAGAGGGCCTTGCCGCGTTTTATAACTCCGGAATGTTTGCCGACTATCCCCCGGGATATATGTATGTGCTTTACATAACCGCAAGCATTGCTAAGCTGCTTAATCTTGGCTACGGAACGCACGCGTACGCTCTTATTACAAAGATGCCGGGAATAATTGCGGATATAGTTTCGGCGTATGTTGTGTACAAACTCGCGAAAAATCTTGGGAACAATGGCTGTAAGGATGCCAAGCGTTGGGGCAGATTGCCGTTGGTACTTGCCGCTGTTGTTTCAGTTAATCCGTTATACGCGTTTCTAAGCGGCGGTTGGGGACAGATAGATCAAATACTGGCGCTGTTGCTGCTTTTGACTGTGTGGCTGTTTAATCAGAAAAAAGAAATACTTGCGGGCATCGCCTACGGTATTGCGATAATGACTAAGCCGCAGGCATTGATGGTGGGGCCGTTGCTTGCGGCGGCGTACTTCTGCCGAATTTATGATGAAAAAGATCATAGAGTAAAACAGCTTGGCAAAACATTCGCGGCCGTAGCTGGCGCTGTGGCGGCATTGTTTATAATAGCATGGCCGTTCAAAGGGGAGCAGGAATCGCTGTGGTTCTTGGATAAACTTATCGGCACTGCCACAAGCTATAATTACGGCAGCGTAGAAGCCTTTAACTTAATGGCCTTGCTTGGCGGAAACTGGAAAAATGCCGACAGCGAGCTGTTTATACTTTCTTATGCGCAGCTCGGTTATATTTTGATTGCCCTGAGTGTTGCGGCAAGCATAGTGATATACATAAAAGGCCGCAATAAAAACAGGGGATGCCTTGCGCTCAGCGCGGGATATCTTATAATTGCCCTGTTTGAATTGGGACATTATATGCATGAAAGATATCTTGTGCCGGCGTTGCTGCTAATGCTTGTTGCGTTTATTTATTATAGAGATAAGCGGCTGTTTATTTCATTTTTATGGCTTACGGCATCAGCGCTGTATAATGTTTGCTTTGCATTTATTATAGTAAGCTATACAAACTGGCGTAATGATTACTATACCGCGCTGATGATTGCAGGGTGCGTAATGAACCTTGCGGGCTTTATATACCTGAGTATAGTTTGCTTTGATATCGTATTTCGCGGCAGGATACATCCCGCGTTTGCCGAAAAGAAACTGAAGAAGGAAGCTGTAAACGCGCTTTCCGAACCGGTGGATACAAAGCTTAATTATACGAAGCGAGACAGAATATATGTAATTTCTCTAACGGTTATATACGGAATTATCGCGCTGATAAATCTTGGCACAACCGTTGCCCCGGAAAACTACTGGACGGGCACAAGCGGAGATTGCGTTGAAATAACGCTTGAGGAAAACTCCGGTGTAGACGATATATGGGTTTACGGCGGACTGTATACCGGCAGCATTACACTTACGGATGATGAGGGCAACAGCGTAAGCTACGACGAAATAAACGGCGATATGTTCCGCTGGAAGAGCATAGGCGGGGGACTTACCGGAACTCATATTACCCTTAAAGTTACATCGGGATCCGTTTGGTTTAACGAAATAGCCTTACTTGATGCGGAAAGAAATGTTATATCTGCGCAGACGGATGGCGATGCTCAGGCATTGTTTGACGAGGCGGATACCGTGCCCGAAAACAGAACATATATGAACGGAATGTATTTTGACGAGCTGTATCATGCGCGTACGGCTTATGAGCATTTGCATGGCATAAAGCCGTATGAAAATTCTCATCCTCCGCTCGGCAAAATATTTATAATGATTGGGATAGCCATTTTCGGCATGAACACTTTCGGTTGGCGTATAGTGGGAACGCTGTTCGGAATAGGCATGGTGCCGATAATGTACGCGTTCGCGAAAAGACTATTCAAAAAGAGCGATTACGCGTTATTGGCCGCGGGCCTGTTTGCGTTTGACTTTATGCATTTTACGCAGACTCGCATCGCTACAATAGATGTATACGGAGTGTTCTTCATAATACTGATGTATTATTATATGTATCAGTATTATTGCATGAACTTCTTTAGTGACGGCTTAAAGAAAACTCTCAAGCCGCTGTTCCTTGCCGGAGTGTTTTTCGGCCTTGGTGCGGCAAGCAAATGGATAGATATATATGCCGGCGCCGGACTTGCCGTGCTGCTGTTTATTTCCCTTGTGAAGCGTTACAAAGAGTATAAAGCACTAAAGGACAGCGATGATGAAACGCTCCGCGACTCGGTGGCACCGTTCTGGAGAAATACCGTAAAAACGCTTCTGTGGTGCTGTGTATTCTATATCGCCATACCCTTGGCTATATATACGGCATCCTATATTCCTTATATGCTGAGTGAGGAACATTATGACCTTGAGGGAATATTAGGCTTGCAGAAGTTTATGTTCAGCTATCATAGCGGGCTTACAGCTACGCATCCGTATCAGTCGCCCTGGTGGCAGTGGCCGCTTATAATACGACCGATTTGGTATTACATAACGTATGACGTGGCCGAAGGCTATGCCGGCACAATTTCCGCTATGGGCAACCCCGCTGTATGGTGGGCGTGCCTTGCTGCAACGGTTATAATAATAGGGCGAATCATACGCGGCCGCACCAAAATGGATAAAGTATGGACGGTATTACTTATCGGCCTTGCGGCTGAATATATACCGTGGGTACTTGTACCGCGCTGCACGTTTATATATCACTACTTTGCGTCGGTTCCTTTTATAATACTTATTGCCGTGCGCGCGCTGATGCAAAAGGAAGAAACTGATTGCAGATATAAGCGGGTTAAGTGGATTTGGCTCGGTGCGGCAATAGTACTGTTTGCGCTGTTTTATCCTGTTATATCCGGAGTTGTATGTTCACGCGCTTATATAAAGCTGCTTGAGTGGCTGCCCAGTTGGACATTCTTGGGGTATTAAGTAATAACAGGGCAGGAAAAGAAGAATTATGAAAAATGATACTAAAAAAACATTTTGGCAGTTTATAAAATTCAGCGCAGTCGGCATGACAAATACGCTTGTCGATTTTGTTGTGTATTCCATATTGACTCACTTCGGCTTGAACTATATGCTTTCCCAGGTTATATCATATAGTGCGGGCATACTGAACAGCTATATATGGAACTCCCTTTGGACATTCAAAAAGGAGCGAAACAACAGCTTTAAGACGGTGTTTATGTTCGTAGTGGTGAATGTTCTGTCCTTGGGAGTATCGCTTGGCGTGCTTTGGCTGTGCAAGAATCCGATAGGAATAAATCAGGATGTTGCGCTGAACCTGTTCGGAAAATCCATAAGCATTTCGTGCGATATTATATGCAAAATTCCCGCATCCGTTTTTTCGGCAATAGCGAACTTTGCTCTTACAAAGCTGTTTGTGTTCAAGGATAAAACAGACACCGCAAAAAATACTGACAATAAATAAAACCATTTGGTTAATTGATGATCGGGGCGTGCATGTTCATGCCCTGATTTT
>CAZRHS010000002.1:22678-69754 GCA_964600045.1 uncultured Clostridium sp. | reverse complement strand
GCCGCACGTCGTGCACCTCAGTTCAGCAAGCGCTGATTTTACGGATTGTTTATTGGCTCAAACCTTGAAAAAGGCTTGGGCCTTTTTTATGCTTGAATTATATTGACATTGCCAAAACCAAATGTTACGATAAATTCGAGTTAGAGAACATTAACTGATTTAACGATTAAGGAGCCGAATTGGCATGAATAGATATCTTGAAGAAACACCTATGTTGAATTTTTTGGATACTTCGATACAAAGTCTTGTTGAATGTCGCGGATGGAAGCGGCTTAATGAATTTGAACGAGTAAAAGCTATCTACAACTTCGTACGCGATGAAATAATGTTTGGATATAATACGGATGACAATATTCCTGCGTCAAAGGTGCTTGCGGACGGATATGGCCAATGCAATACAAAAGGAACTCTTTTTATGGCTTTGCTGCGCGCTTGCGGAATACCTTGCCGCATACATGGGTTTACAATTGACAAACGCCTTCAAAAGGGCGCCATGACCGGCATTGTATATAAATTGGCGCCAAATAACGTATTTCATAGTTGGGTTGAGGTTTTCTTGGAAGGAACATGGTATGAACTTGAGGCATTTATCTTGGACAGAAAATATCTGACAAAGCTTCAAAAGACTAACCCGGAGTGTCAGGGGGCATTCTGCGGTTACGGCGTAGCGGTAAGGAATTTTAAAAATCCGATAATCGATTTTAACCGGAATAATACATATATTCAAAGTGAAGGAATAAATATGGATTTTGGCGTATATGATTCGCCCGATGAACTGCTGAAGGAGCATCATCAGAACATGACTGCGTTTAAGGCATTTGTATATAGGCATATAGGCCGCCATTTAATGAACGCAAACGTGAGAAAAATCAGAAAAAGCTGATGAAAGTACCGATCGATAATCCACAATTAAATTAAACTATACGGCTCATAAGTGCTGCAGATACTGTGGCATTTTTTATTTGCTCATGCTATAATTAGCAGGATTATAAAGTTACCGAGTGAACCCGGGCTTTAAATAACGGCAAGCGTTATGCCGTAATACAAAGAGAGGATACAATGAAGACCGTATTGAAAGAAACGTATGATTTGAATGTACAGAATATCGATGCGGTCTCATCAAAGATATCGGATATTCTTTCAGAGTATCCCTATGTTTCGCAGCGAGATGTTTTGCGCACAAGGTTGAGCGCCGAGGAAATTCTACTTAACTGGATAACAATATCCCATGATTTAAGTGTTGAATTAATAGCGGAGGAGAAGGGCAGAAATTTAGAACTTTCGCTTGTACTGGACGGAATTTCTTATCCTGTTAAATCTCCAGATAGTTCAGCGGATACAACATCATCCTTTGTTGACAGCACGATGGCGAACCTTGGTATAGACTGGATTTACCAGTTTCACCATGGGCAAAATTCAGCGTATATATCCATAGAGATAAAAAGAAGCAGAATTGTTCAAAAAGTTTTTGGCGCAATGGCTTTTGCCATAGTGATCGGCATTGTGATGAGAATTTTGCCGAAGCTAAATTACCTCGGTATTCAGGATATTTTAATAGAACCGTTAATTAACATTTGCTCGCAATTTCTTACGGCAATAGTGTCGCCGATGATGCTTATTGCGGTAATAAGCGGAGTGCTCAGCGTTGGCAGTCCGAGAATACTGAACCAAATAGGTAAGCATGTGTGCTTAAGATTTTTCTGGAGCATGTTCTTGATAATACTTTCAGCCGGAGCACTGTGCGTTCTTTTCTTTGGCCTTGAGACGGTGCAGGTTGATGTAAGCGGTTTTACTGTTATTACAGATTTCCTGGCCACAATAGTACCCAACAACATTTTCTCCCCGTTTATAGAGGGGAACATGCTGCAAATAGTGTTTTTGGGTGTTATTATAGGGCTTGCTATGCTGTTCCTTCAGCGCAGAGTCGGACTTATTACAAAAATAGTGGATGAAGCAAACAGTCTTGTGCTGAAGGTTTTGTCAGGCTTTGAAAAATTCCTGCCTGCCGTTGTATTTTTGAGCATGCTTGATACGGTGCTGTCTTTGAATGCAGACAGTATTATCAAATACATAAAGGTATTTTTGATATTTATCGTGTTTATTTCCATTGTAACGGCACTGCAGTTCCTTAGGGTTTCACGGCATACCGGAATATCCTGCGGCAGGCTTTGGAAAATACTTAAACCGAGTTTTGTGGTTCAGCTTGCGTCGGCATCTTCGTCGGCGGCTTTTAATGAATCATATGAAGCCTGCGAAAAAGACTTTGGCATAGATAAGAAGCTCGTGAGCTTCGCCTTACCTATAGGTACGGTTATATATAAGCCGTTTATCGCCGCAGAGTTCGTTTTCGTTACCTTTGCAACGCAGTATATATTTGGAGACGGCATGGACATAGGATCATTATTGCTTCTTATGCTGCTCTCGCTCCTTGTTTCAATGGCGTATCCGCCGGTATCCGGGGGCGAAATAACCTGCTATACATTGCTGCTGGCACATATGGGCATGAGTTCAGGGCTGCTTGCGATTGTATGCGCGTTGTCTACCTTGTTCGATCCGCTCGAGGCACCGTGCAACACAATTTGCACCGAGCTTCAGCTGTTGCTTACGGCTAAGAAACATGGATTTATAAACGAGAAAAAGGAGAATGGAAAATGCTGAGGAAAGCCTTTTTATTCGCCTTAAATGTTCATGCAGGACAGCTGAGAAAGGACGGAACGCCATACATTACCCATCCTGTTGAGGTTGCAATGGAACTTGCGCGTAACGGAGCAGATGAAACACTTATCGCGGCAGGATATTTGCATGATACGATAGAGGACGCGCATGTTACTCGGCAGCAGCTTGAAACAGAATTCAATGGCGAAATAGCCGCATTGATCGCCAATGACAGCGAGGATAAATCAAAAAGCTGGGAAGAGCGCAAAAACGCAGCTTTGGATGAATTGAGAAACTCTGAGGACAAGAAATTAAAAATGCTGACATGCGCGGATAAGCTTTCGAACCTTCGCGGCATTTACGAAGAAATTTCGGAGGGCAGGACGGACGTTTGGCAGCAGTTTAAGCGCGGGAAAGACAAACAGGCTTGGCTTTACAGGGAAACGGTTGAAGCTTTGAGTTCCTTGGAAGGTATGCCTATGTACGAAGAATTAAAGCAACTGACGAAGAAAGTATTTGATTAACAAGCGGGAGCTTATGATATGACACAGAATTTATCAACAGAAAACGTTCCGGCCAAAATCTCTTTACACGGCAGCATAACTTCGGCAAATGCGGCTGACCTTGAAGCGGCTATATTAACCGACCTTGGAGCGAAGAATGGACTGGAAATAGATGCTAAGGATCTGACGTATATTTCAAGCGCAGGCCTTAGAGTTATACTTGCGGCGAAAAAACGCTGTGGGAAAAATCCATTTAGGATTATAAATGTGTCGGATGATGTCATGAGCGTATTCGACGTTACGGGCTTTTCGGAAATAATGGATATTTCCAAAGCAAAACGCCATGTTGAACTGAAGAACTCTTTGAAAATCGGCGCGGGTACATGCGGCGAGGTATATAGGCTTGACGAGGAGACAATAATCAAGCTTTATTATCCGCGAATAAAGGACGAGGAAATAGAACGCGAAAAGATGCTTGCGAAAAAAGCGTTCGTGCTTGGCGTACCCACTGCAATATCTTATGATATTGTTGAATCCGATGGGCGGCTTGGCGTTGTTTATGAGCTGATAAATTCCAAAACACTGGCGGAAATTATGCGCGCGGATCCTGATAACATAGAAAAATATGTTGAGATGTACGCGGATGTGTGCCGCAAAATACATTCCATAAACGTGGATGACGATGAGTTGCCTTCATTTAAGGATATCAACCGGACGGACATTCCCAACGTATCCGGTATTTCGGAAGAGGAACTGCAGTACCTTTACGACTTTCTTGATATCGTGCCGGAACGCACAAGCTGCATACATGGGGACTTGAATATAAATAATATTATGGTTCAGGATGGTGAATGCTGCCTTATAGACATGGGTGAATTTTCAACCGGCACACCTATGTTTGATATTTCCCGCATTTTGTTCTCAATGCATTTTACCGCTCCCGAGGATAACGATTATAATGCGTTTTACAAAATGCCGCAGAGCTTAGTTGAGAGCATATTGAATTCCTTCTTAAGAAAATACTTCGGTGCGGAATCGATAGAAGAAGCGGAGAAAGCATTCCCTGATGCAGAGTGGCTCTATCCTTTGGCATGGTTTAGATGCTGCACATCATTCTTAAAGGGAGAACGATGGCCGGAGACAAAACGCAATTTGGCGAAGAAACTTTTACGCGAAAAACTGATACCGTTTGTGAATGAGCATCGGTACCATAAAATATAAATACATTTATAGAGGAGAATAAAAATGAGCCTTGAAATTGAAAAAAAGATTGCCGAAAACACCATTGTAACATTGAACGGTCGTCTTGATACCACAACCGCGCCCGAACTGGAGTCGTTCCTCGATGAACTTTTCCCGAGCACAAAGGAATTGGTGTTCGACTTTAAAAATTTGGAATATATTTCCTCGGCAGGCCTTCGCGTAATATTAAAAGCGCAGAAGACAATGAATCAAAGGGGCAGTATGAAACTGATAAATGTTTCAAGTGATGTAATGGAAATTTTTGATATAACGGGGTTTGCGGACTTTCTGACCATAGAAAGCTAAAAGAATGAGCTTAAAGACTACTGTACTGCGGCTTGCTGCCGCTACGCTCATTCCCATATTGCTGTCATTCGTATTTTCGCTGCTTGAGCGAAAAACAAAGTTTTCGGAATGGAACAGCAAATTAAAGCAAGCCTTAATCGGTATTACATTCGGCGCTTTTGCTATATTGTCAACCGAGTACGGCGTACCAACGGGAGAGGGCGTAATAATGAATGTGCGCGATTCGGCTCCGCTTTGTGCGGGGCTGATATTTGGCGCACCAGCAGGATTTATTGCGGGCCTGATCGGCGGACTGCACCGCTGGTTATGCGTTTATTGGGGCGGTGGAGAACTTACGCGGGTAGCATGTTCTCTTTCAACGCTGCTTGCCGGCGTGTTTAGCGGCATGATGCGCAAACAACTGTTTGAAAACAGAAAACCTGGGGTACTTTCAGCCTTTGGAATAGGCAGCACAATGGAGGTTTTGCATATGCTGCTTATTCTTGCCACAAACCTTGGCAATGTTGTCTACGCGTTCAGGTTTGTGCAGATTTGCGCCTTCCCGATGATACTCTGCAACGGCATAGCTGTAGGAATGGCTACACTTGTAAGCGGCTCCCCTGATGAAAAGGAAAAGCTTGATATTAAAAATAAGCGCATAAGCTATGACTTCGGCTTTTGGCTGCTTGTATGCGTAATTATAGCGTTCATTGTTACAAGCAGCTTTACGCAGCAGATAGTTTACAGGATAACAACCGATGATGCTGAGCTATATCGCAATGTAACCCTTTATTTAACGGCGTTTATGGAAATCCTGATTTTTACGGCGCTGTTCATACTTATATATCAAATGCTTAAGAAGAAGGTTGTAAAAAACCTGCAGCGCGTTAATGACGGCCTTAATGCAATAACAAACGGCCAATTGGACACGGTTATTGACGTAAGAGCATATAAAGAGTTTTCGGAGCTTTCAGATGATGTTAACGCGACCGTTTCAACCCTGAAGCATTATATTAAAGACGCACAGGAACGCATAGACCGCGAACTTGATTTTGCACGCCAAATTCAGCATTCGGCTCTGCCGTCCGTGTTTCCTCCGTATCCGAACAGACCGGATTTTGACTTATATGCTTCTATGGATCCGGCAAAAGAGGTGGGCGGCGATTTCTACGACTTTTATTTGCTGGATCGTTTTACCGTTATGATACTCATTGCCGATGTATCGGGCAAAGGTATACCCGGCGCCATGTTTATGATGACGGCAAAAACACTTATCAAGGGCCTTGCTGAAAGCGGGAAACCGGTAAATGAAATTTTCAATGAGGCTAATAAAAAGCTTTGTGCCGCTAATGACATAGGTTTGTTCATAACCGCTTGGATAGGCAAACTTGACCTTCGTACAGGAAAGCTTGAATTTGTTAACGCCGGCCATAATCCGCCGCTTTTATATCATAGCAACGGAAATACGGAATTGCTGCGCACAAAACCTAATTTCGTGCTTGCGGGATTGGACTATACAAACTATGTCACAAGGGAAGTTACACTTTGCCCGGGAGATGAGATTTTTCTTTATACTGACGGCATTACCGAAGCGGCTAACAGCGGCAATGAACTATATGGCGAGGAACGGTTAAAAAAGTGCCTGGCAAATGTTTGGAGCAAGCACCCTAAAGATGTATGCGAGTATGTGAAGAACGATGTGGCCGAATTTACGGGTGATGCCTCACAGTCTGACGACATGACTATGCTATGCCTTAGGTTAAACGCTCTGCAGGAAAAGGACAAGCTGACGACACGTCCGGATAGGGCATCTTTTGCGATTTTGCAGACTTTTATTGATGATAGACTAAAGGCCGGCGGGGTGCCGGAAAAAGTGCTTAAGCGCATGCAGGTTTCCGCGGACGAGATATGGTCAAATATCGTAAACTACAGCGGCGCAGAAACGGCTTCCGCCAAGCTTAGCAGGGACGGCAATACGCTGTTCATAGATTTTTCCGATAATGGGACTCCGTTTGATCCGCTGTCGGTAAAAGCACCGGATACTTCACTTTCGGCGGAGGAACGCAGTATTGGCGGGCTTGGATTGCATATGGTCAAAAAAATGGCATCAGTAATGCGCTATGAATATTCTGATGGGCAGAATAAGCTGACGTTGGGCTTTGACTTGGAATAAATACTTAATTAATCCAATAAAGAAAAGCAGCGCCGATAAGCAAAAATGAAGTGGGACGCTTGGGCAAAACCGGGCGTCCCATACTATATGTAGTATTTTACTATTGACATTTGACACAATATCTGGCATATTGTTTAGAAAGATTAAGCCTAACAGAGGGGTTGTGAAACTTTGCGCATCGGCGGATTGCAGAAATTGACGTTGCTTGATTACCCCGGCTTTGTGGCATGTACGGTTTTTTTAACAGGCTGCAATCTCAGATGTCCTTACTGCCATAATCCGGGGTTGGTTCTTATAGAGAAGGAGCATTGTCCGGAAATTTCGCAGAAAGAACTGCTTGATTTTCTTAATCTTAGAAAAGGAATACTCGACGGTGTTTGCATAAGCGGGGGAGAACCGACAATTCAGGGCGACTTGCCCAGGCTTATTGAAACCATACGAAGCTTGGGGTATAAAGTTAAGCTTGATACAAACGGTACAAACCCCGGAATGCTAAGGGAGCTTTTCAGCGCTTCGCTGCTTGATTATGTGGCTATGGACATAAAAAACTGTCCGGACCGATATAAAGAAACGTGCGGCGGCTTTGATATATACCATCAGGCGCAGGAAAGCGTTGAACTAATAATGAACAGCGGCGTTGATTACGAGTTCCGCACAACGGTATGCAAACCCTTCCATGACGAAGAAAGCATGGGGGAGATAGGTATATGGCTTAAAAACGCAAAAAAATACTTTATCCAGCCGTTTGTGGATTCGGGGAATCTGCTGTCAGGCGGTGTACAGCCATTTAACCATGATGAATTAGGCAAGCTGCGTCAAGCCGTATTGCCATATATATCCAACACAATTATACGAGGGGAATAAGGAGTTAAGCTTATGTACAAAGTTGTTAAAAGAGACGGCAGAACGGTGGAATTTGATTTATCAAGGATTTCAAACGCTATAACAAAGGCATTTGACGCAACCGAGATTCCGTATAATACGGATATAATTAACTTGCTTTCATTGCAGGTTACTGCAGATTATACCAATAAAGTGAAAGATGGCCTTATCGGTGTTGAGGATATTCAGGACAGCGTTGAAGCTGTGCTGCAGCGCGCCGGTTATTCCGCGGTAGCCAAATCATATATATTGTATAGAAAGAATCGCGAAAAGCTGAGAGAAATCCGCTCTACCGTACTTGATTATAAAAAACTGGTCGACGGTTATCTTAAGGTATCAGACTGGCGTGTAAAAGAAAACTCAACCGTAACATATTCGGTAGGAGGACTTATACTTTCAAATTCCGGCGCTATTACGGCGAACTATTGGCTCAGCGAGATATACGATGAGGAGATAGCCAACGCCCATCGCAATGCGGACATACATATACATGACCTTTCAATGCTTACGGGTTACTGCGCGGGCTGGAGCTTAAAACAGCTTATTCAGGAAGGTCTTGGCGGCGTGCCCGGCAAAATAACGAGTGCTCCTGCAAAGCACCTTGCTTCACTTTGCAATCAAATGGTTAACTTCTTAGGCATAATGCAAAACGAATGGGCCGGAGCGCAGGCATTCTCAAGTTTCGATACATACCTTGCTCCGTTTGTGCGTACTGATAATCTTACGTATAATGAGGTTAAGCACTGCATAGAAAGCTTTATATTCGGCGTAAATACGCCAAGCCGCTGGGGAACGCAGGCTCCTTTCTCAAATATAACGCTTGATTGGACTGTTCCCGATGACCTTGCGAAACAGCATTGCATAGTGGGCGGGAAAGAAACGGACTTCACCTATGGCGACTGCCAGGCCGAGATGGATATGATAAACAAGGCCTTCATAGAGGTTATGATAGGCGGCGACGCAAACGGGCGCGGGTTCCAGTATCCTATACCTACGTATTCAATAACAAAGAATTTTGATTGGTCAGAAACAGAGAACAATAGGCTGCTGTTTGAAATGACATCAAAATACGGAACACCGTACTTTTCAAACTATATCAATTCAGACATGGAGCCGTCTGATGTACGCAGTATGTGCTGCAGACTCAGGCTTGATCTGCGCGAACTGCGCAAAAAGAGCGGAGGATTTTTCGGAAGCGGAGAATCTACCGGTTCTGTAGGCGTTGTTACCATTAATCTGCCGCGTATTGCGTATCTTGCGAAAGATGAGGCGGATTTCTTTGCGCGCCTTGACAGAATGATGGATATTTCGGCTCGCAGTCTTAAAATAAAACGTACAACTATAGAGAAGCTTCTGGAAGAGGGATTGTATCCTTATACCAGGCGTTACCTTGGCGGCTTTGGCAATCACTTTTCTACAATCGGCCTTGTAGGAATGAACGAGGCGGGATTGAATGCGAAGTGGCTTAGGAAGGACCTTACGCAGAAGGAAACGCAGGATTTTGCCGTGCGTGTTTTGCAGCACATGCGTGAACGGCTGAGTGACTATCAGGAAGAGTATGAGGATTTGTACAATCTTGAAGCCACTCCGGCGGAATCTACGGCATACCGCCTGGCAAAGCATGACAAAGCCCAATATCCTGATATTATTACGGCTAACGAAAACGGAACACCGTATTATACCAATTCAAGCCATTTGCCGGTAGGATATACGGAAGATGTGTTCACGGCGCTGGATATACAGGATAAACTTCAAACGCTTTATACCAGCGGAACGGTATTCCATACGTTTTTGGGAGAAAAGCTTCCCAATTGGCAGTCTGCAGCCGCGCTTGTAAGAAAAATTGCCGAAAATTACGAGCTGCCGTATTATACCCTTTCGCCTACATATTCTGTTTGCACGGAGCATGGCTACCTGAATGGAGAGCAAAAGGTTTGCCCTATTTGCGGTAAAACCACGGAGGTATACAGCCGCATTACCGGCTATTACCGCCCTGTTCAGAATTGGAATGACGGCAAAAGCCAGGAATATGCGGACAGAAAAGCCTATCAAATCGGGCAAAAGCAAATTTTTGCTTCAAAGAGTGAAGACTGATTTGACGTTGAAGAGTGTAAACCTTGTTAGTATAACAAGTAGGTGATATATATTACGAAAAGCAGGAGCAATACAATCGCGTATTCTTGCTGACAAAGTAGTTTCAAACTTAATTTAGCCTGATTTTTAAGAGCCGGTTATTATCTTTTAACCCGGCTCTTAATTTCTTGCAGTTCGAAACGGTACTGCTGCTCACAATTCGGATATTTTTCGTGATCAACCTCACTTAAAAACATGTCCTTTGGCCTTACCCAAAGTGAGCAGTCATCATACAGCTTTCTGTATATAACATATTCTTCGCCTGTTTCGCTGTGTACGGCAGTATCCTCAACCAGATAATAGTCGCCCTTAAAATGGCGATAGATACCTTTTATCTTTAATTCGCGCATAAAATCTCCTTCTAAAAATAATACCGAAAGCTTTCGCTTTCGGTATCGTACTTCTGCATGCTTACGCGGTAAGTGCATCTACGCGGCTGATAAGATCGTTCAGCGTATAGATGTTTTCTTCATCTTCAATAATAAGATCAAGAGCTTCCTCAACCTCAAGTATTATTTCCGTCAGATCAAGTGAATCAATGCGCTTATCGCAGCAGCTGTCGGTGCTTTCACCAATAACTGCGCGGGCAATATCCTTGATCCGCTCACTGTTTGACATAGTCCATCCTCCGAATAATTGCGAATAAAAATGCATAATTGCACGCATAAAAGCGTACATTGCATTTTACTGCTAATATTAACAACTGTCAAGTTATCTGGATTGTATCGCTTCCATATGGCTTGAATTTGATATATAATACAATATATAGATATTTATTTCGGGAGAAACGAAATGAAGAATAAAGACTTCAGAAGTAAAAAATCCGATAACTCGGCATACAATATACATGGCGACGAAGAATCAAAAGTAATTTGCGATAAAAGGGCAGAAAAAGGCGAAGAAGACAGCGAGATACAAGAGAATGGCGCTCCTGCAGGAAAAAGCCGTATTGTAACAATAATATCGGCCATCGTTCTGGCATTGATACTTATATTTAAGCCGGAATTGCTCCAGGGTGCAATAAACGAAATATCTAAAGCTAATTATGACGGAGTTTACGCTGCGTTTATAGACGTAGGGCAGGGGGATAGTATATTTTTGAAGTCCCCCAACGGAAAAACCATGCTGATTGATGCCGGCACTTCGGATTCATTATCAAGCATTAAAAGTGTGCTTGATAATGAAGGAGTAACTAAGCTTGATGTTGTGATTATGACGCATCCGCACAGCGATCATATGGGCAGTATGAATGAAATCGCCGAAAACTACAAAATAGGTACATTCTATATGCCTGATGCCGTAAACACAACAAGCATGTACGATAAGCTTTTGAGCACGCTTGAAAGAAAAAAGATAAAGACAAAAACGATATGGGGAAGCTCTAAAAGCACCATAAAATGGGATGATGACGTTGAAGTGCGCGTGCTTTCGCCTATTGAGGGAGAGGATTACCTTGACAATTTTAATGATTTAAGCATAGTTGTTAAGGTTACATATGGAGATACTTCGCTGCTCCTCACGGGTGATGCGGAAAGCAGGGCAGAGGAGCTAATGCTTTCAGCTGAAAAAGATCTGCTTAAAGCTGACGTATTGAAATTGGGACATCATGGTTCGTCCACGTCAAGCTCAAAGGCTTTCCTTGAAGCGGTACAGCCTAAGGCCGTGGTTATTTCAGTTGGCAAGAACAACGATTACGGACATCCTCATAAAGAGACACTGCAAAGGCTGAAGAGCATCGGCACAGAAATATACCGTACCGATAAGCTCGGTACGGTACGAATGCTTTTTACCGGGAGCGAGGTGCGTTTACTTAGCAGCAGTAAATAGCTTTTTAAATAGTTCGTTTATTTGCTGCTGCGGCAGTTTTACTATTTCTCTGTCGTATGTAAGAAGACCGTTAAGCTCGTCTTCAACATCGCTCAGCTGAGTATATATGGCAGCGGATAGCCCTTTGGCGTATGCCGGGGCTATTTCTTTTTCATAAAGCGCAGTAAATGTTTCAAGTAAAATATCATCTGACTTCATACGCCTGTAGCCGTAATCTTTTTTATTGAAGCAATGGCCGTTTATACGGCGATTAAATCCTCCGCATTCGCTTAGAACTACAGGCCTTCCATGCTTGTCAGGATTAAAATCGAAATTCTTAAAATACACATGCAGGCTTTTAACATCACCGGCACCCTGATCGTGCCAGCCGCTTGCATGGTCAATCGTTCTTGTTGAATCTAAAGAAAGTATTACATCGCAAGCCTTGGCGGCATCAAACTGTCCCCATCCTTCATTGAACGGCACCCACATTGCTACGCAAGGGCAATTATAAAGCTGAAGCACCATTTCTTTAAGCTCAGTGTAATATTGCGCTCTGCCTTCGGCATTTCCTCTTGCAAAGCGGGCGTAGTTCTTTTCGGTATCATCCAGCTCACCTATTCCAAGCAGGGGAGTTGAAATAACACTTGCTTTGTATTTTTCACCGCCACTTGGCATATCTTGCCAAACGAGCATACCAAGCCTGTCGCAATGGTAGTAAAAACGCATAGGCTCAATTTTTATATGCTTACGGAGTGTATTGTAGCCAAAGGCTTTCATGCTCTGTATATCGTAAATAAGCGCTTCATCGCTGGGAGCGGTATAAAGCCCGTCGGACCAGTAGCCCTGATCAAGAACGCCGTTATGGAAATAGGGCTTATTGTTCAGCATCAGGCGCGGAACGTTATTTTCGTCCGTGCCGACGGAAAATTTTCGCATAGCAAAATAGCTCTCAACATCGTCATCGCCCAAACGCACATCTGCATTATAAAGGTAAGGTGACTCAGGAGACCATTCTTTGAATCCGGCCATGCTTACAAGTATAGGCTGGTTAGCTGTTCCATACGCAACAATGTCTCCTATGCGTACAACGCATTCGGTTTGAGATTCGGCGTAATTGCTGAATGCGGTTATCTCTACAGCACTCTGATCAAAAAGCGGAGTTATGCGCAAATCTTCTATATATTCATCACTAACGCTTTCTATCCACACGGTTTGCCATATACCGCTTTGCGGGGTATACCATATTCCGCCGCGCTTTGTTTTTTGTTTTCCGCGGGAATGATATGACGTATCAGACAAATCGGTAACTTTAACGGTTATAACGTTTTCCTGATGAATAAACGGAGTTATATCAAGCGTAAAAGCAGTATAGCCGCCAATATGACTGCCGGCTTCACTGCCGTTTATATATACGGTTGCAATCTGGTCCACTGCGCCGAAGTGAAGCAATACGCGGCCATTATTAAAACCAGAAGGAATGTCAAAATGCCGCATATACCAAAGCGTTTCATCCGGATGAACGGTGCGGTTAACTCCGGAGAGCTCACTTTCGGGAGAAAACGGTACTACGATTTCTCCATCCATATTTTCCGGAACTGCATCGGCTTTTGTTATAGCGTATTGCCAAACTCCGTTCAGATTCATGTAGCTATTCCGCCAAAGCTGCGGGCGCGGATATTCCTGAAGGACATCGTTCCTGTCCAATTTTTCTCCCCATTTTGTTTTCATGTCCAAATCCTCCGTCAAACTGTTTTTAGTAAGGAAATCCGCCGCCGACTTCAAGCACCTGTCCTGTTATAAACGAAGCATCATCGCTTGAAAGAAAGACAATTGCTTTAGCAACGTCTTCCGGCTTGCCCAATCTGCCGAGCGGAGTGCTGTCTATCAGCTGCTGTTTGTCGCAGCTATTGAATTTTGCCATCATATCAGTGTCTATAACTCCGGGAGCAACACAATTAACACGAATGCCCGATGGCCCAAGTTCTTTACTTAAAGCTTTTGTGAGCCCTATAACGCCGGCCTTTGCGGCTGAATAAGCCGCTTCGCACGAACCGCCGTAAATACCCCAAACAGATGAAAGCGTAACTATGCTTCCGCCTCCGCGTGAACGCATGGAAGGGAGGGCAGCATGAATAATATTATAAACACCTGTGAGATCGGTATCAATAACATGTTGCCACTCAGAATACTTGGTTTCTTCAAGCATAGAATAGTGGGCAACGCCGGCATTTGCTACAACGGCATCTATACCGCCAAGAGTGTCGCAAATCTGCTTTGCCAAATCAAGAGTAACCGATGAATCTG
The DNA here is from genome assembly GCA_964600045.1 of uncultured Clostridium sp. Taxonomy (GTDB): domain Bacteria; phylum Bacillota; class Clostridia; order Christensenellales; family CAG-138; genus Phil1. The sequence continues at coordinate 55,768 of CAZRHS010000002.1, read as the reverse complement.
AAATATCACCTTTTACGGGAATAGCCATTGTGCCGATTTCCGCAAGTTCATTCATCAGGCTTTTAATTGCCGATTCATTTTCATAATAACCTGCGGCAATTTTATATCCTCTGCGAGCAAAGCTTAAGGCTGTAGCCCGGCCTATGCCCCGAGAAGCGCCGCTTATCCAAACGGTTTTTGCCATTTAATACCCTCCGTTTAAGATATAAGAACATTCTATTAAACCATAACACATAATCCGTTTTTTTTCCATAGTTATATGCGCTTCATAATAAGATTAAGTAACTAATTAAATTGTTTAATCTTTTGCCAACTTGATATATAATATATCTTGTTATGTTTGCGAAAGGAAAAAAGGAATGGCAAAAAAGAAACAGCGTAAGGCGGGCATAATGGATATTCTCAGAAGCCCATACGCGCAGCAGTTTTTCAAAAGGTACAAGTGGAGCTATCTGATAGGTATGGCTATACTTATCGTTATAGACACCGCTCAAACCGAAGTACCTCGTATTGTGGGTAAAGTCATAGACGGCATCGGCGAAGGTGTCATAACAGACAGTGACTTTATATCTGCCATAGTTAAAATGGCGATTATAGCCATACTTGTTCTGCTGGGAAGAGTTGGTTGGCGTTATTGCATATTCGGCGCTGCAAGGAAAATAGAGCGCGATATGCGAAACGATTTGTTCAGCCACTTAAATACGCTTCCGGTTTCATATTTTCATGAGCATAATGCCGGCGAAATAATGGCATATATGACCAATGATATAGAGGCCGTACGTATGACGTTCGCCACAACCGTAATGATGGGTCTTGATATGATAACCATCGGTGTTACCACCTTATTGAAGATGATAATACAGATAGACTTAAGGCTCAGCCTTGTTGCCGTTGTACCCCTGAGCATGGTGGCGTTCGTAAGCATGTTCGTCGGGCGTGAGATGCATAAGCGCTTTACAAGACGACAGGAGGCTTTTTCAAAGGTTTCCGATTTCGTACAGGAAAAGCTTAGCGGCATGAAAGTTATAAAGGCTTTTGTGCAGGAAGAGAAGGAAATAGCTGCGTTTGAGGTTGTTAACAGCGAATCTCGTACGGCTAATATAAGGGACGCGAAAGTTCAGGCATTCATGTTCCCGTTTATGCATATGATTGCGGGCTGTTCAATGGCCATAGCAATTGCTTACGGCGGATATATTGCGATTCTTGGCAGAATATCCGTAGGCGATTTTTCGGCATTTGTGCAGTATCTTAATATGCTGGTTTGGCCGATAGCGTCCATAGGCAGAATAATCAATGTCGTAACGAGAGGCTCCGCGTCACTTAAGCGTATAGAAGATGTACTGCACACTGAATCAGACATAAAGGATGCTCTGCCGGAGATGACCGAACACGAGCATGTGAAGGGAGAAATAGAGGCTACTGACCTTACCTTCCGCTATCCCGGAACCGACAAAGATGTGCTGAAAAATGTATCTTTCCATATAAAGCCAGGCCAGACGCTTGGTATAGTCGGCCGTACCGGTGCAGGCAAAACCACCCTTGTTAACCTGCTGCTGAGAATCGTTGATCCCGGCGAAAATATGCTTTATGTCGGAGGTAGGGAGATACACTCAATACCTTTGCATGATTTAAGAGCCGCAACGGGCTATGTTATGCAGGATAACTTCCTGTTTTCCGATACAATAAGCAATAACATCGCCTTTGGTGATCACAGCAAGACATTTGATGAAATACAGCAGGCCGCAAAAATGGCGTGCGTTCATGACAATATCGTCGATTTCCCCGATGGTTACGAAACCATGGTGGGCGAGCGTGGTGTATCGCTTTCAGGCGGCCAGAAGCAAAGAATTTCAATAGCGCGTGCGCTTATATTGAATCCTGAGATACTGATTCTTGATGATGCGCTTTCAGCCGTAGATACGGACACAGAGGAAAAGATACTCGAGAATCTGAAGACCGTGCGAAGCGGGAAAACAAACATAATAATCGCGCACCGCATTTCAACCCTGCAAAACGCGGATAAGATAATAGTTTTAGACGGTGCCGAAATAATAGAGGAGGGCAATCATGAAGAACTGGTTGCCTTGGGCGGTATGTACGCTGATTTGTATCATAAGCAGCTGCTTGAAAAGATGAAGAAGGAGGAGTATAAGCTGTGAGCACGAATAAAACAACAACCAAAAAGCTCTCGCCCAATCGCCGCCTTCTCGGCTATGCAAAGCCTTATACAGGATATTTTGCGCTTGCTCTCGTGATTATTCTTATATTGGTGTGGCTAGAGCTATACCAGCCGCAGATACTTGGCGAAGCTGTTGACGAATGCGTAGCCAAATATGAAGAAATATCGAATGACGGGTTCAGTATAGAGGAATTAAAAGAACTTCGCGCGGATGATTTGGCAAAGGTTATAAAACTTGGTTTGCTTTACCTTGCTACAGTTATCGCTGTAATGGTTCTGACGTATACTCAGGCCAGCATATTGGCAACCGTTGGTCAAAAGATAATATACAACCTGCGCAACGATATATTCAGCCATATGATGAAGCTTCACATAGGCTTCTATAACGATAACCCTATAGGCAGGCTGGTTACGCGCGTAACTAACGACTGCGAAACCGTAAACGAAATGTTTACAAGCGTTATAGTGAATATATTAAAGAGCTTCTTTGTGCTTGCCGGCGTAATGGTTATGATGCTGAGCTACAATGTTGAGCTTGCGCTGTATATATTCATCGTAATTCCATTTATAACGGTAGCTACTTTTGTGTTCCGCAAAGCAACCAGAAGAATATACCGCGAAATGCGAGCAAAAATTTCTGATTTGAACGGATTTGTGGCTGAGCATGTGTCTGGCATGAAGGTTGTACAGGCGTTTACGGCTGAAGATGACGTTAAAGAGGAGTTTGAAACAAAAACAGAGAATCTTCGTCAAACAAACATGAAGCAGCTTATGGCGTTTGCGCTCTACAGCCCAGTATCCTATGTTATGAACATAACCGCACTTGGCATACTTATATTCGTTGGTGGTCACATGGCTATGGACGGTATAGTAACATTAGGTACACTGGTGGTATTTCAGCGCTATATAAGCAATTTCTTCCAGCCCATACAGGAACTTGCTGAGCAGTTTAATACTATCCAGTCCGCAAACGCGTGCGCCGAGCGTATATTCTGGCTGATGGATACCGAACCGCAAATAGAGAACGCCCCGGATGCCGTAAGCGTTGATAGCTTCAAAGGCAGAATAGAGTTCAAAAATGTATGGTTCGCGTATAAGGGAGAGGACTGGGTACTGAAAGACGTATCGTTTACTGTTGAGCCGGGGCAGAGAGTAGCCTTTGTAGGCGCGACCGGTGCCGGCAAAACCACCATCCAAAACCTGATATGCCGATATTACGATATTCAAAAGGGCAGCATTACCATTGATGGTATAGATGTTAAAAAGATAAGAATTGAGGATCTTAGGCGCAATATCGGCCAGATGCTTCAGGATGTTTTCCTGTTCAGCGGAGATGTAAAGGATAATATTCGCCTGAACGAAACAAGCATTACCGACGAGGAAATTGTGGAAGCCGCAAAGACAGTAAACGCCGCCGGATTCATAGAAAAACTTGATGGCGGGTATTCTCATCGCGTTATAGAGCGCGGTGCTGCATTCTCTGCCGGACAGCGGCAGCTTATATCGTTTGCAAGAGCCTTGGCGTTTAAGCCTTCGGTATTGATACTGGATGAAGCTACAGCTAATATCGATACGGAAACCGAGCTGCTTATACAGGATGCCTTAGGCAAACTGATGGAAGGCCGTACCACAATAATGGTTGCGCACCGTCTTTCAACCATCCAAAATGCGGACAATATTATTGTAATGCATAAAGGCCGCATAGTGGAGGAGGGTTCGCATCAGGAACTGCTTGAAAAAGGCGGAGTGTATTATAAGCTTTATAAACTGCAGTATGAGCACGAAGCAAATTAACTAGCCTAAAAAACAAAATACGTGTACGGGCCGTGCAAACGGCCCGTATTTTTTTAACACAAAATTAATTGCGCATAAGCACGAAATTTGATATACTGGCGACTAAAATTTATGCAAAAAGGATCCATGGATTCCTATTTTGCTTATAGGGAGGTATATCGTGCTATGGGCGATACTGTACTGAAAATTGTTCAAACGATTAACAGCTATCTTACGGACTATGTCCTTATATTTTTGCTTGTTGGTTGCGGCCTCTATTTTTCCGTAAGAACAAAGTTTGTTCAGGTTCGTTGCTTCGGAGAGGGAATAAAGAATGTGTTCGGCAAGCTTTCATTAAAGGGCGGTAAACATGGCGGGGGAATGAGCTCCTTTCAGGCCTTGGCAACGGCTATTGCAGCGCAGGTAGGTACCGGAAATATTGTCGGCGCGTCGGGTGCCATACTTCTTGGCGGACCCGGCGCAATATTCTGGATGTGGATTATAGCATTTCTTGGAATGGCTACAATCTATGCTGAAGCCGTATTGGCGCAGAAAACACGAATAGTAAAAGAAAACGGCGATGTCCTTGGCGGGCCGGTATATTATATTCGCACAGCGTTTAAGGGCAACTTCGGCAAATTCCTTGCCGGATTTTTTGCCGTAGCTATAATAATCGCGCTGGGTTTCTTTGGCTGCATGGTTCAGTCCAACTCGATAGGCGAAGTTGTAAACAATGCCTTTAATGTACCCACCTGGGCAACCGGTTTATTGCTTGTTGCAATATCCGCGTTCATATTCTTGGGCGGTATGGACAGATTGGCTTCAGTTACCGAAAAAATTGTGCCGATTATGGCTACTTTCTATTTGCTTGGCGGTATCATAATATTTGTCGCAAACATTACCAAAGCTCCGCAGGCCTTTGGATTGATATTCAAATATGCCTTTGAACCGCAGGCGATTATCGGCGGAGCATTCGGCGCGGCAATAAAGAAAGCGGTATCTCAGGGAGCAAAACGCGGACTTTTCTCAAATGAGGCCGGCATGGGCTCAACTCCGCATGCGCATGCACAGGCTAATGTTAAGGATCCTCATGAGCAAGGTACCGTGGCTATGATAGGCGTGTTTATTGATACGTTTGTGGTTTTGACCATAACGGCCATAACGATAGTTCTCACTCTTTATACGGATGGAGGACCTCTCTGCAACGGCTATCAGGAAGGAATGACATACAACGGACTGGCTGTACAGAAAACAAGCTTAGCTCAGATGGCATTCGGAACATTATTTGGTCAAACAGGCGGAAATATATTCATAGCTATCGCGCTCTTCTTTTTCGCGTATTCAACCGTACTCGGATGGAATATGTTCGGAAAGATCAATGTATGCTATCTGTTCGGCAAAAACGAAAGGCGCGAAAAAGCAGCGGTTAAGGTTTATACCGTTATTGCCCTTGCGTTCATATTCCTTGGCACGATTGCCTCTAATGACTTGGTTTGGGAGCTTACGGACTTTTTCAACTATTTGATGGTTTTGCCAAACATTGTAGGGTTGATTGCGTGCTCCGGCTTGGTTGTCTCTTTAACTCATTTTAAGGACAAAAATACTCTCAAAATAAAAGAATAGAAGGATACAAGAAAGTCCGGACAAACCGGGCTTTCTTCTATTTATCATCAATATCTTTATCTAAACCGACTATACGCCCCTGAACAAGCTTTATCGAGGATTTATCCTTAAGGGCATATTCTTCCATTAAATCTCGTATGGCGGACATCGCCGCATCTACCTGCCGCCTAAATTCGTTCGCGCTCAATCGCGCGGCTCCGTTGCCGGAAATTATCGATTGCTCCGCCCGGTCGGATGTGGCAACCTGAACCCGGCAATTTTTGCCAAGGTCATGCGTGGCTTTCTCTATATATGTATCGGCTGTTTCGGCTTCTTTCGTATATACAACGGTTATGTTGTTTACTTTCTCTGTGCTGACTGTGTGCCCCTTTATACGGTAAGCATCAAATACAAGTACCAGTTCACATTGCCTTACTCCGTTGTAATTGCACATTAGGTTGATTAACCTGCTGCGAGCCAAATCCATATCTTCTTTTGCGATGGCGGCTAAGTCTTCCCAAGCGAATATCATATTGTAGCCGTCGACAAACAGATAATCAGGTCCGGCCGGGAAAGAGGGCATATTCATGCTGCTTTGTGCTTGTGCCTTAGCAGTTTGCCTGAATGCCGTAAGAGGGTTGTATTTTACAGGTCCGTATGTGCGCTCAAATATTTTTATAAGTTCAGCCTCATCCGCTCGAGATAGGGGCTTATACGCGGGTATATCATTAATGCTAACGTGCTCAACACTCGGCTTTAAGACTCGTTCTAAGTGCATTTTGTCCCAAACCGCATCCCATTTTACGATATGCCCTGCACCATGCTCACAAAATACTGAATCGGCGGTATTGAAAGTGTCGCTTTCGGCACTATAACCTATTTGCTCAATAACTTCTTCACTGTTATGGCATTCACGATATTCGCTACCAGTGAAACTCAGCTTGCCTAAACCATGGGAATAGAGCGCAAGCTGATTGGAGTATCCGCGCATTTTTGAAACGGGAGCAAAGCCGTGAATTACAGTGCTGTTTTCATGCTGCTCCGGTGCGTTAAAATCGGCATACATAAGCTGTAAATCACTAAGGGCGCGACCTATGTTCTCATTAGGAATGCTCAATATAAATTTATACCATGGTTCGAGCAAAACACTTTTTGCCTGCATAAGCCCTTGACGAACAGCTCTGTATGTAGCCTGCCTAAAATCTCCGCCTTCGGTATGCTTAATATGAGCTTTGCCCGCAGCAAGAGTAATTTTAATATCGGTTATAGGCGAGCCCGTCAGCACACCTATATGACTTTTTTCGGCAAGATGAGTCAAAATCAACCTCTGCCAATTTTTATCAAGCTTATCTTCGGGGCATTTAGAGGCAAAAACAAGCCCACTGCCAGGCTTTAACGGCTCCAATATAAGGTGTACTTCCGCATAATGCCTTAAAGGTTCATAATGGCCAACGCCTTCAACTTTGTTTTTTATGGTTTCCTTGTATAGTATACCGCCCTGATCAAAAGAAATATCAAAACCATAACGGCTCTTCATCAGGCTTTTAAGCACTTCAAGCTGAATTTCACCCATCAGGCTTAAGCGGATTTCTTTCAAACCTTCATTCCAAACAACATGAAGTTCGGGATCCTCGTCACCTATCTTTTTTAATGCATCAAAAACTTTATTTGTGTCAGAAGCATTGTCTACGATAACCTTATAAGTCAATACGGGTTCGAGCGTTGGCTTAGAAGACGGATGTTCAGTTCCGATACCGTCGCCCGGCCTGGCTTTTGTTAAACCGCATACAGCGCATATACTTCCGGCAAAAGCTTCGTCTACCGTCTTGAATTTAGCGCCCGAATATATTCTTAGCTGATCCGCTTTTTCACTCCAGGAATCGCTTTCGTTTGTGCCGTTGAGTATATCTTTAACTTTTATGCTGCCGGAATTGACCTTAACAAAAGTTAATTTAGCTCCTTGAGAATCTTGGGATACCTTAAATACTCTTGCTCCCAGCTTACCGGAATCCGCAATAGGTAAGGTGTATTGGTCCATGCCGTCCAGCAACTCCGAGACTCCTTCAAATCTCAGTGCGGAGCCAAAGAAGCAGGGGAATAGCTGCCTTTCTTTAATAGCTTGTGCTATTTTTTGTTTGCTGATAACACCGTCTGACAGATATTCATTTAGCATATCTTCGGAACAAGTGGCGATTTCATCATAAAAAATGTTTTTCGGCCTATTGGCTGAAAAATCAACAAAGCCTGATGAAAGCCTATTTAACTCAGCTATAATCTCGGCATGGGTTTTAGATGCTATATCCGTTTTATTTACAAATATAAATGTAGGGACATTTGCGTGCTTTAAGAGGCCGAATAATGTTTCGGTATGACTTTGAACACCGTCGGGCGCGCTTATAACCAATATAGCGTAGTCCATAGCGCCAAGCGCCCTCTCAGTTTCCGCTGAAAAATCAACGTGGCCCGGCGTATCGAGAAGCGTAAAACTGCAATCTTTATAATTGATTACGGCCTGCTTTGAAAAAATGGTTATGCCGCGTTGCTTTTCTAACTCATGTGTATCTAAAAAGGCATTGCCGTGGTCCACTCTGCCGGGCTTTCTGATCATGCCGCTTGCATAAAGCATAGCTTCACTAAGCGTGGTTTTACCGGAGTCTACATGGGCCAATATGCCTACAGTTAATCGCTTCATTATACGTTCCAATCAAAAAATATTCTCTTTATTATACATAGGGAAAACAGCAGATTTCAAGATACTTGACAAAAAGATAGCGCGGGACTTAAAATACCGCTCTGTAGGAGCATGCAATTAATGTTGCACATGCGCATATTGTGTGACGGAGGTTATTCAATGAATACGGATCTAACTGTGGGAAAGAGCGAAAAAGTGCTTTGGCGCTTTTGTATGCCGTTGTTTGGCAGCATTATATTTCAGCAGCTTTATAATATTGCGGATAGCCTTGTTGCGGGCAAGTTTATAGGCGAAAACGCATTGGCGGCGGTTGGCAACAGCTATGAAATAACGCTTATATTTATAGCCTTCGCATTTGGCTGCAATATTGGCGGCTCTGTTATTACGGCTCAGTTTTTCGGAGCCAAGCAAATGAAGAATATGAAAACGGCGGTGTCAACCACGTTTATTGCCGGCGGAGCTCTGTGTGTTCTGCTTATGGCAGTGGGCTTGCTGTTTGCAAAAGAAATGCTTCTTTGCATAAATACACCTGCCGATGTTATGGCGGATTCGCTGCTTTACCTTCGTATATACATATACGGTTTGCCGTTTGTGTTCTTTTATAATGTGGCAACCGGTATTTTCTCCGCTCTCGGTGATTCAAAAACTCCGTTTTACTTCCTTGCGGCTTCATCTTTGAGCAATATAGGTGCTGATATACTGTTTGTAACGGCATTCGATATGGGAGTTGCAGGCGTTGCCTGGGCAACATTTATTTGCCAGGGAATCAGCTGCGTATTAGCACTTTTGTTTGTGTTTATCAGGCTTAAAAAGGTTGAAACGGACGAACCTGCGCCTGTATTCTCATCCGTAATATTGGGCAAAATTGCTCGTATCGCAATACCGAGCATACTGCAGCAAAGCTTTATTTCAGTCGGCAATATCATCATACAGGGCGTTATAAACACGTTCGGTACGGCTGTAATGGCAGGATACTCTGCCGGCGTCAAGCTAAATAATCTGGTCATATCTTCTTTTACAACGTTGGGCAACGGTGTATCAAACTTCACGGCGCAGAACATAGGTGCCCAAAAGCCGGAACGCGTAAAAAGCGGATATTGGGCAGGAACAAAAATGGTTTGGCTGTTGTCTATACCGCTTATAGCACTATACTTTTTCTTTGGTGACAAGCTTTCAATGCTGTTCCTGGACAACCCAACCGATCTTGCTATGAGCACATCTGTGATATACCTTAGAATTCTTGCGCCGTTTTATTTGGTAGTGTCGGCAAAGCTGGTAGCGGATGGTGTACTTCGCGGTGCAGGCTTAATGAAGCAGTTTATGGCTTCCACATTCAGTGATTTGTTATTAAGGGTACTTCTGGCTATAGCATTGTCAGCTACTTCGCTCGGCTCTGTAGGTATATGGCTGGCATGGCCGATAGGGTGGAGCATAGCAACTGCGATTTCGTTGATTTTTTGCATTAAATGGATTAAGTATCAGCAGATTTGACATATTCGTCAGCTGATGATACAATAACCGTGAAATAAATGTTTCGTGTCCAATCGGTAATAGATTGGTTAAAAGGGAAGCAGGTTAAAAGCCTGCGCGGTCCCGCCGCTGTATGCGCTAGCGAAGCTTCATTGAGCCACTGTTTATATGGGAAGGCGAAGCTGAGCAATGATGCGTAAGCCAGAAGACCTGCACGGAGCATGCTTCTCCACGCGGATTTGGACAAGGAAGCAGCTTTAGCAATAGCTTTTTATCTGTACCGCTGGAGAAATCCGGCGGTATTTTTGCATTCGGAGGATAAGTATGAATATAAATTGGTTTATGGATTCTGATAACCTTGTATATATAAATGCCGAAACAATGCTTCCGGAGCTTGAAAAAACACTTAAACTTCCCGGACTTTGCGAAGCCGTTGAGTCTTTGCACACCAATCCGAACGATGTGGGTTACACTCTGAAGGGTCCAAAACGTACCAGCGGAAGGCTTTTTATACCGGACCTTACTTTTAAACGACATATCGAAATGGGAGAAAACATATTCCTCTTTTTAGGTGAAATGAGCGAATGCTATGTTATTTTCTACCCCATGAATATAAAAGCCGACTCATAATGTTTCGTCGGCAAAATTAAACAGCTCCCGATGAGTCCCCTATATACACTTTGATTTTATTCTGGTGCATATAGGGGAGTCTTTTAATTGGTTATATTTCTTTTTCGGCCAGCATTCCCGCCCCAATAAGCCCTGCACTGTTGCCGTATTTGGCTTTTTGTATATTCACGTCAAAACCCGGAGCAGCCAATTTGCCGGCCTTTGATGCCACCATGTGAAATATATCGTCATTTTCCATCAAGCCGCCGCCAATTATAACGCAGTACGGGTTGAATACGTGTATTAACGAGGCTATGCCTTCGGCTACAGTTGCTGCCCAATCATTAACAAGATCAAAAACTTCTTTTCGATCTAATCCGTTAGCAATCGCTCGTCCGTCGCAGAGGCTTTTATCGATTAATTTAGCCCGTTCTACAAGGCGAGTGACACTCGCTACATTCTCGTAGTATTCGCCGCCTAAGTACATCATCCCGAATTCGCCCGCGGACCAGTTTGCCCCATGATATATTTTACCGTTTCTTATAATTGCGCCGCCAACGCATGTGCCGTATGTAAGGCAGAGTACATCCGCAGTATTGCCTGCTGAAATGTCAGCACCTTCGGCAATTGCCATGCAGTTTGCGTCGTTTTCAACCGCAACCGGTACGCCGAATATGCTGAATTCATCCTTTAAGTTTTTTCCGGTATATCCTGGTATAATATGGGGAGGGTCGTATATTATGCTTCCGGTATCGCAATTAACCTGCCCGCGAGTGCAAATACCAATCGCTTTTATGTCAGCAATACCTTGATAGGTTTTTATCAGGCGAGATATCAGCGCATCCGCGCCGTCTTCGCCCCGGGTAGGGAAGGATGATACTTCTTTAAGAAGTCCGTCCTCGTACACTCCATATTTAACAAATGTTCCGCCTATATCAAATACCGCAGATCTCATTGCTTTTTACTGGGCCTTTCTTTCTATCTTATGTACAGTATATCACAATTTTTCCGGGGCATAAACAGACAGCACTCATACTTATGCAGTTGACAAAGCTTATTTAAGATGATACGCTTTGATGGAATGCGGAATAACATTGATACCATAATGATTAAGGCATATTTGGAGAAACGGTACCATGGAATTGATAATCAGGAATAATTATGACGAGCTTAGCTGTACGGCCGCAGATATGATTATTGAAGAGATAAAGAATAATTCAGCGGCTGTACTTGGGCTGGCTACAGGCGATACTCCGATAGGAACATATAACAAACTTATTGATGCTTATAAACGAGGAAGTGTATCATTCAGAGAAGTAAAAAGCATAAACCTTGATGAATATGTCGGCTTAAGCGGCAACGATAAAGAAAGTTATCGATATTTTATGAATACACACTTATTTGATCATATTGATATCGATAAAGCTAACACCTATGTACCTGATGGTATGGCCTGCGACTTAAATGCTGAATGCAAACGCTACGATAATCTATACGCCGGCATAGGTCCTGCTGACGTTCAATTATTGGGCATTGGGGTTAACGGGCATATAGGCTTTAATGAACCAGGAGATGTGCTTTATTCCGCAACGCATGTGGTAACACTCAGTGAAAGCACCAGAGAAGCGAATCGGCATAATTTTGCTTCCTATGAATCTGTACCGACCAAAGCCATAACGCTTGGAATGGCCGGCATAATGAGAGCCAAGAAGATAATATTGCTTGCATCGGGAAAAGCGAAACATGATGCCGTACAAAAAGCTGTTTTCGGCAGCATAGATCCGCATATTCCGGCCAGCTTTTTGCAGCTTCATCCAAATGTAACCATAGTTTGTGATTTTGATTTATCGAAAATAAAGGAGTAGACAAAATGAAAGAGGAAAAACGTATATTGAGCATTGGTGCTCATCCTGACGATGCCGATACTTACACCGGCGGGCTTCTCGCAAAACTTCATGAAAAGGGATGGAGGGTTAGATTGCTTTCCGTTACGGATGGAAGCGCCGGCACATATCACGCGGATGTAACGAGGGAGGAGCTTAAACTTCAGCGTCGCAGTGAAGCCGCAGCAAGCGGAAGATTGCTTGACGCGCGTTATGATGTGATGGACTATCCGGACGGACAGCTGCAGGTTACGCTTGAAGCGCGCGAAAGACTAATCAGATATATTCGCACATTTAGGCCGGATATCATTATAACAAACAGACCAAATGATTATCACGCCGACCATAGAAACGTGTCTTCACTTTTGCAGGATGCTTCTTTTTTGCTTACCGTACCGAAAATTTGCCCGGATACGCCATATCTTGATGATACTCCCGGCATACTGTATTGGGCGGATGATTTCAAAAAGCCTTACCCACATCAGCCTGATATTATAGTTCCGATCAGCAGCGAAAGGGTAGACTTCAAGGTAAAACTTGCTTCATGCCACGAATGCCAGTATTTCGACTGGATGTATTGGCCGCATCACACAGAGCGTATAGACTGGCCGCGTGAGAAACAAATTGCGCATCTTAGCGAACGCTATCATGCGGAAAGCCATAAAGAAGCCGAGAACTTACGCGATAAGCTTGTCGAACTTTACGGTGAATCCGCTGATACTGTCAAGCATGTAGAAACTTACGAGATAAGTGAATACAGCGGACCGATAGATGAAGAGTTTCTGGACATCGCCAAAACCATAGAATAATAAAGTTGAGCTGTTTATAGCCGGTTAAAACAGCAATACGGCAATAAATGCTTAGTATTGTCCTCTCTTATAAATTCTTTGCCTCATGCGTTTATGTATGATAGAATGGCATTGATATATAAGGGAGGCTTTTTAAGTTGGACAAGCTGACAGGCACGGTTAAAAGCATAATATTCAGAAATGCCGAAAATGGGTACAGCGTTATCGAGATTACTGATGATAACGGCGATGAGCATACCGTTGTCGGCTCATTACCGCTTGTAACTGTGGGTGAGCGTGCCGAGTTTACCGGTGAATGGACGGAGCATCCTACTTACGGACCTCAATTAAAAGCCAAATCCAGCCAAACAATCGCGCCGGCAACCCTTGGCGCGCTTATAAATTATCTTGGCAGCGGGCTTATAAAAGGCGTAGGTGAAGCAACGGCGCGTGACATAGTATCAACATTTGGCATGGAAACGCTTAATGTATTGGAAAAAGAGCCTGAGCGACTGCGTGAAGTTCCCGGTATAGGCCGCATAAAAGCAAGCAAAATAGCTTTATCATTCGCAATGCAAAAGGGCATGCGTGATGTAATGCTTTCTCTTCAGGAATTCGGTATAACCGTAGCGCAAAGCATGAAGCTGTATAATACATACGGAGATCTTTGCATAGCCAAGCTTAAAGAAAACCCGTATCGGCTTATAGACGATATAGAAGGCATAGGCTTTATCACGGCGGATAAACTCGCAGTAAAAGCCGGATTTGAACCGGATTCGCCTTTTAGAATTAAGGCGGGATTAAAATATACCCTTCAATGGGCAAGGCAGGAGGGACACACATTCCTTCCGCGCGAACGATTGATAAGCGTGGCCTGCCAGCTTTTGCAGGCGGATGAACTTCCTGCCGAGAAAATGCTTGACGAGCTGATAATTTCGGGCGATGTACTTTATAAACTTATAGATAATGTGGATTCCGTATTTCTCCCGGGAATGTACAGCGCGGAAAGTGAATGTGCCCGCAGAATAATGAGCGTAGCTTCCCGCGATTCAATGCAGCTTATGCTTGGCTTGAACGCTCAAATAAACGCGCTTGAAAAAGAGCTGAAGATACCGCTTGCACCTCAGCAAAGAAAAGCTGTGGAAACGGCGCTAAAAAGCGGCGCAATGGTAATAACCGGCGGTCCCGGTACAGGTAAAACCACTATATTAAAGTTTATAATTCGCTTGCTGGAACGCATTGGGCTTGATTATCAGCTTTGCGCTCCTACGGGACGCGCCGCGAAGCGAATGAGCGAGGCTACCGGCACCGAAGCGCGAACTATTCATCGTATGCTTGGTTATGGGGCATCCGGGGATAAATTTTTGTATGATGAGGATAATCCTCTCTTAACGGATGTAATAATAGTTGATGAAATGTCCATGGTTGATGTGCTGCTTATGCGTGCTCTTTTAAGAGCTACGCCAAGCGGTACGCACCTTATAATGGTTGGCGATGCCGATCAACTTCCGCCTGTTGGCCCAGGTAACGTGCTTAGAGACATCATAGCAAGCGGAGTTGTTCCGGTAATAAGGCTAACCGATATATTCCGCCAGGCTGAGCGCGGTATGATTGTTGAGAATGCGCACCGTATAAACAACGGCAAGCAGCCGGATCTTTTTGCGGGCTCAGATGATTTCTGCTTTGAGGAAATATCGGGAGCTGAACAGATAATACGACGCGTTATCGCCCTAAACTCCGGCAAAACGAATAAGCTTTCAACAAACGAACCTATAAAGGACGTGCAGGTCCTTGTGCCGATGAAAAAAGGCGCTTTAGGCGCCATAAATTTGAATACGCGCCTACAGGCTGCGCTTAACCCGCCTTCACCGGCAAAAAAAGAGCGAAAGCAGGGTGAAATTACACTGCGCGAGGGCGATAAGGTTATGCAGACAAAAAACGACTATAAAATACCCTGGAAGCGCACCAAAACGGGTGAGGAAGGAACGGGCATATTTAACGGAGACCTTGGTACGGTAGAGCGAATAGATTTATCCGAGCAGGAGGTTACGGTTCTGTTTGACGATGAACGCGCCGCGGCATACGATTACTCAATGCTTGATGAACTGAGCCTGGCCTATGCCGCAACTGTACATAAAAGCCAGGGCAGTGAATATCCGGTTGTAATAATGCCGTTGGCGGGAGGCGCTCCCCAGTTAATGACAAGAAACCTTCTCTATACCGCGGTAACAAGAGCAAGAGAGCAGGTTTATATACTTGGCAGCAGTAAATGCGTTTATGACATGGTGAACAATAATCAGATCCGTCGGCGATACAGCGCACTTAAGTGTCTTTTAATGGAGCTTGATACAGTAGTATTGGACGGTAATTGATATGAGCCGAATAAGTGACTGCATTTTGAACGCCATATACCCAAATAATGTTGTGTGCGCAGTATGCGGCAGCGAAGCGCATACGGATAATCACGGGCTTTGCGATGAGTGCGCATCTTTGATTAAAACCGCCGGTATAGTTGGCTGTACTGAATATATTGACAGCATATACTGCGCAATTCACTACACAAAGCATATTGCCGCTGCCGTGCATAACTATAAATACAATGATGCGCGTTACTTATGCAAATTCTTTGCATCGCTTATTGAACTGCCTGAGGAATGGCATCCGGATGCTGTTGTTCCTATACCTTTGCATCCTAAAAAGCTGCGCAAAAGAGGCTATAATCAAAGCGAACTGATAGCCCGTGAGCTTTGCGAAAGATATGGTTTTGTGCTGGATGAATCACTCGTAATTCGAAAAAAGAACACAAAGAGCCAAAGAGAACTTGATAAAACCCAACGAGTTGAAAATATGAAGGGTGCTTTTTCGGCAGCGAAGGCTGCAACCGGCAAACGCATACTGATATTAGACGATGTATATACAACCGGATCTACGATGAACGAATGCGCCAAAGTTCTGAAAGCAAACGGTGCTTTAGCCGTATACGGCACTGCCGTGTGCTTAGCAGGCTATTCAGAATAAACGCAAAGTCAACGACTGTTGCCAAAGTTAATCAGCTAAAGTATACTGTTATCCATGGAAGAAAGATTTGTAAGAACAAAAGCCTTAATAGGCGATGAAGGCATGATGAGACTATCAAACGCAAAGGTAGTTCTTTTCGGAGTGGGCGGTGTAGGCTCGTATGCGGCGGAGGCGCTTGTAAGAAGCGGCATCGGAACGCTGACATTTATAGATGGCGATACGGTTGCTAAGAGCAATATCAATCGCCAGCTCATAGCGTTGGATTCAACAGTCGGTATTCCAAAGGTTGATGTTATGGCCAGGCGAGCATTGGATATAAATCCGGATTGCAATATAACGGCCCTAAATTGTTTCTATGCCGAGGAAAACAAAGATATTATAGACTTTTCGGAATATGATTATGTAATCGACGCTATAGACACCATATCATCTAAGTTATTGATTATAGAACGGGCAAAACAGGCAGGAACAAATGTTATCAGCTGTATGGGCGCGGGCAATAAACTGGATGCTTCGTGTTTTGAGGTTGCGGATATATATAAAACCTCCGTTTGTCCGCTTGCCCGCGTTATGCGCAGAGAACTAAAGAAACGCGGCATCGATAAACTGAAAGTCGTGTATTCAAAGGAGGAGCCGTTAACGCCTGCATTCAGCAATAATGCCGATACAGATTCTAAAAGGCGTTCAACGCCGGGCAGCATATCGTTTGTACCGGGAGCGGCCGGTTTGATACTCGCCGGTGAAGTAATAAAAGACATCGCTTTTAACCGCATTTAAAGCATAAATATCTAAGCCGTACCGATAGCATTGGTTTACATTAGCTATTGAGTGCGGCTGAATTATTGTACCAATAATGTACATTTCGTTAATTTTGTTTTTCTTGAGCCTTTGAACGGCAAGGCACAGCAATGATGTATGGAATAATCAGGACGAATATGGTATTATTAATGTAGCGAGGAATTACCTTTATTTTATGTTGCAATAAAACCGGGTGATTCGTATGCGTGATTAAGAGGTATTATATATGGAAGATTATTCAAAGAACAAACTTGCCGAAACTTCCGAGGAACTTTACAAAGCAGAATGCGGCGTGGAGTCAATGGATGAAATGATAAAGCTTTTCGGCGTGTTTGATGAAAATTTAAAGGTTATTGATGCGGAAACGGGTGCGCATATAATAGCGGCAGGCGATTGCATACGCATTGAAGGATCAGAAGAGGCTGTAACGCTGGCACAAACGGTTGTTGAAAAACTTCTTATAACCGTAAGACGAGGAGAAAATATAGACCGCAGTCGTATCCGCTATGCTGTTGACCTTGCGAAAGAGGGCAATGCGGATCTTATAACGGAGCTTGAAAGCGATGTGGTCGCTTTTACCGCCAAGGGCAGGCGTATAAAGTGCAAAACGCTTGGCCAAAAGAAATATGTTAACGCATTAAAACGAAACACGGTTGTGTTTGGAGTCGGTCCTGCCGGCACCGGCAAAACATATCTTGCGGTGGCTATGGCTGTACTTGCGTACAAAAATAAAGAGGTAGAAAAGATTATACTTACAAGACCCGCCGTTGAGGCCGGCGAAAAGCTTGGTTTTCTTCCGGGAGATCTTCAAAATAAGGTGGATCCGTATCTTAGGCCGCTTTATGACGCGCTGTATGACTTCCTTGGCCCTGAAACATTTAAGAATCTTTCGGAGCGCGGAGTGATAGAGGTTGCGCCTCTTGCATATATGAGAGGACGTACTTTGAACGATGCTTATATAATACTTGATGAAGCGCAAAATTGCACCATAGAGCAGATGAAAATGTTCCTCACTCGTTTTGGTGAAGGCTCCCGCGTTGTTGTTACCGGAGATATAACGCAGATTGACCTTCCGCCGGAGAGGAAAAGCGGACTTGTGCATGCGCTCGGCGTGCTTAAAGACGTAGAGGGTATCGCGCAGGTTTATCTTACGTATAAAGACGTTGTTCGTCACGAGATGGTACAGCGGATAATAACCGCATACGATAGGGCTTATAACAGAAAAAGCTGACAGGGAGGCGCATAATATTGGCAAAACATGAAGCAACAAAACAGATTACCAAGAAAAATGCAAGGTTGATTTCGCTTTGTATGCTTTTGCTGTCTTTAGCTGTGGCCTTTATATTTGTTAAGGGGATGCTCACGCCCGTAAGATATGATGTAAAGGTTGGAGAAGAGTCACCTGCTACCATTCTTGCCACCTGCGAGGCGGTAGACGAAATAAATACGGAAATAATGCGCGAAAAGGCACGCAGTGAAGCGGGCAGTGTGTATGCAATAGATACGGCAAAGGTTAGCGAGTACGAAAAAAACGCTGAAGATTTCTTTTCAGGCCTTGAAAAGCTTTATGGAAAAGCAGCTGCTGAAGTACCGCAGGATGCGGATATGCCCACAACATCATCTCAGTGGGGAGAAACTCTCTCGGATGCGTCAAAGGCTTCTCTTTGCTCTGCTGTATCGCCTGCGATAGATGAATCAAGTCTGCTTGCTGTACTGTCCGCAAGCAGCGATCAGCTGCAAACCCTAAAGGATGTTACGCTTTCAAAACTTAATACCGCGCTGGAGGCAGGGGTGTCGGAGGATGGCCGAGACAGCTTGGTATCAAGCTGCACCAGAGAAATAAACGCAATGAGCGCAATACCGGCCGGGCTTAAGAAAATCGCGGTGCTCATATTCGACAATTTCCTTCAACCCACTTTGGGAGTGGACACATCTGCGACAGAGGCCGAACATGCCGCGGCTATTGAAAGCGTTGAACCGATAACGGTAAAAAAGGGTCAAATTGTAGTGGAAAAAGGCAGCATAGTGAGCGAATCACAATTTGCGCTGCTTGAAAGCATGGATTTGGTTAAGGGAGAAGAAAGCAACATAAGCCTTACCGTAGGAATACTTCTCTTTATTCTGTTGCTGTTTGCTTTATTTGCGATTTATATGCGTTTTATGGAAAAAGAAACTCTTTCAAACATAAAATGCATGGCTATTGTTTCTGTATTGATAATGCTTTCCTGCGGATTGGCTTATCTTACCAATCGCGTTGATTACCGTTTTACGCCTATACTGATCCCCATAATGCTTACTTCTTTGCTCGTTGGCGAGGGTACGGCGTATGCTGTTAACGTGCTTTTAAGCATTATATTCGGCATAATGGCCGGCGGATCCGGCAGCGGAATACTCGGTTCGCACTGCACAATAATGATAATATGCAATATGGTTTCCGGCATTGCAGCTATTCTTGCTCTTAAGCAGGCGCAAAGCAGGGCATCCATGATAGCTGCAGGCGCAGTAGGCGGCGGATATGCCGCATTTGTCATGCTGATGCTTCAGCTTATGCTGAAATGCGAATTCTGGAGCCTGATGGAGTCAATCGCCTGGATATTCGGCAGCGCGATAGTTTGCTCCCTGCTGGTTACGGGTTCATTGTCAATATGGGAAACATTGTTTGATGTTGCTACGCCGGCAAGGCTGAACGAATTGAGCAACACCAATCATCCTCTTTTGAAGCAGCTTATGAGTGAAGCTCCGGGAACCTATCAGCACAGCGTTATGGTTGCGGCTCTTGCAGAGGGCGCGGCCGAGCGCATAGGCGCAGATGCTTTGCTTGCGCGTGTAGGAGCGTATTATCATGATGTAGGCAAGCTGAGACGCCCGCTGTATTTTAAGGAAAATCAGAAAAACGGCGAGAATATACACGATACTCTTCCGCCTCTTGAGAGCGCTCAGACTATTATCGCTCATCAAAAGGACGGCGTAACCTTATTAACAAAGTATAAGCTCCCTTCCGCCGTTATAAAGATATGCGGAGAACACCATGGCAATTCGCTTATGACCTATTTCTATTTTAAGGCAAAACAGGCGGATGATACCGTAAAGGAAAAAGGGTTCCGCTATCCCGGGAATAGGCCGTCTTCAAAAGAGAGCGCAATTGTAATGATGGCGGACGGTTGCGAAGCCGCAGTAAGGTCCTTGGGA
Source organism: uncultured Clostridium sp. (assembly GCA_964600045.1). GTDB lineage: Bacteria > Bacillota > Clostridia > Christensenellales > CAG-138 > Phil1. The sequence goes on along the minus strand of CAZRHS010000002.1, from coordinate 35,767 downwards.
GAAACAAACAGCGCTGCCGTTGAACAAATGGTGCACAAGATAATATGGGGCAAGCTTAACGAAAACGAGAATATGATGTCAAACGCCCCGCTTACAATCGCCGAGATAAGCGAAATAGAGAAGAGCTTTTTGAAGACCTTCGCCGGTTTGATGCATGATAGGATAGAATATCCGAACATGGAGGATCTTAAAAAATGATAGATGTTATACTTGAAACGGATTGCCCCAAGGATACGGAGGCGATAATTAAGCGAGCCGCCAACGGCGCGCTGGCCGCTGAGAAGGCTTCCGGCAATATAAGTGTTCTTGTAACGGATGATAACGGCATTTGGACAATGAACAGGGATTATCGCAATGTTGACAGGCCTACTGATGTATTAAGCTTTCCTTCAAGTGAAGGGGAAGAGCTTTCTTCCGTTCCGGACGACTTTTTAGGCGATATCGCTATTTCAATAGACAGAGCCAAAGCACAGGCCGAGGAATACGGGCATTCTTTTGAAAGAGAGCTTTCGTTTCTGACTGTACACGGTTGCCTGCATATACTTGGTTATGATCACATGACTGATGAAGAGAGGCAAGAAATGTTTGCCCTTCAAGATAAAATATTAAACGATATGGGGATAACAAGATGAGAAGCATACATGAGTTTGAGGTTAAAAATCTTTTAAGAATGGCTAATGACGCCAAGGAACGAGCCTATGTGCCATATTCAAAATTCAGGGTGGGAGCCTGCCTTAAGGGCGCTTCAGGCGCGTATTATTTTGGCTGCAATATTGAAAATGCCGCGTATTCGCCAACCGTATGCGCTGAGCGTGTTGCCATGTTCCGGGCAATATATGAGGGTGAGCGCCAGTTTGATGCGCTCGCAATAGTTTGGGACGGGGATACACCGGCTGTTCCGTGCGGAGTTTGCCGCCAAGTGTTGAGTGAGTTTTGCGACGGTGAAATGCCTATAATATGCGCCAACAAAAAGGGCGAATACAAGATAATGTCGCTTGAGGAGCTGCTGCCGTACGCATTTTCTAAAAAGGACATGAATTTATGATAGATTCAACCTTCCGCTCAGGTTTTGTGTCCATAATCGGCTCTCCAAACGCCGGTAAAAGCACGCTGCTGAATCGTGTTGTAGGCCAAAAGGTATCAATAGTTTCCCCAAAGGCTCAAACAACCAGAAACCGCATAATGGGCGTTGCCACAAGACCGGAATATCAAATAGTTTTTCTTGATACTCCCGGCGTTGCCGCGCCAAAGAACAGGCTTGGCGAGTATATGCTCAAAGTTGCGTATGAATCGCTAAACGAGGTGGAATGCGTACTGTTTATGGCTGATGCCGCAAACGGTATTCGTGAACGCGATGAAGCTATAATCGCGAAGCTTAGAGAAGCAAAAGCTCCTATAATTGCCGCAATAAACAAATGCGATATTGCTGAAAAAAACGCGGTGGACACCGCTAAGAATAGGCTTGAAAAGGAAAGCTGTTTTAAGAATATATTCGAAATCTCAGCTGAAACAGGAGCCGGGGTGGATGCTTTGGAGGCAGCCATAGCCAATTACCTTGTTCCGGGACCCATGTATTTTCCGGAAGATATGGTTACCGATATGCCGGAGCGTGTCGTTTGCGCGGAAATTATACGAGAAAAAGCATTAAATCTGCTGAAGGATGAGGTTCCTCACGGAATAGGTGTAGGTATAGACAAGATGGTACTGCGCCCAAACGGAGAGCTGTACGATATGTGGGCAACCATATATTGTGAACGTGAGGGACACAAAGGTATAATCATAGGGAAAAAAGGATCAATGCTGAAGCAAATAGGCAGCGAAGCGCGCAAAGACATGGAATGGATGCTGGGCACGCGCGTGAACTTACAGCTTTGGGTAAAGGTTAGAGACGATTGGCGCAATAGCCCGGGAGCTTTAAAAGAACTGGGGTACGAGTAAGAAAGGAATCGTTGCCATGAGGACGGTTGATTTGATAATGAAGACCCGCCGCGGCGAACCGCTTAGCAAGGATGAAATATCGTTCCTGGTAAACGGATTCACAAACGGAGAAATTCCGGATTATCAAATGTCGGCATGGATGATGGCTGTATGTCTGAAGGGGATGGCAGCAGAACAGATTGCCGATTTGACCATGGCAATGAAAAACTCAGGAGATAGCCTGGATTTAAGTGACATTAAAGGCATTAAGATAGATAAACATTCCACCGGCGGTGTTGCGGATTCCGCTTCGTTAATTGCGGCGCCGCTTGTTGCTGCCTGCGGCGGCAATGCGATTATGCTCAGCGGGCGTGGACTGGGACATACCGGCGGCACTCTTGACAAGCTTGAATCTATACCATCTTTAAGCACAACATTGGATATGAAGCGTTTCAAAAAAATCGCTTCGGATACCGGTTTATGCATCGCCGGACAAACAGATAGTTTTGTTCCCGCAGATAAATTGATGTATGCTCTTAGGGATGTAACAGGCACGGTGGAAAGCATTCCGCTTATTGCTTCCAGCATAATGAGCAAAAAGCTTGCGATGGGATCCGATGCCATTATACTGGATGTAAAAACAGGCAGCGGTGCTTTTATGCATGATATAGAGGATGCCGAAAAGCTTGCCAGTACTATGGTCGATATAGGCAAACGCGCGGGTCGGCGCACATCTGCCATAATAACGGATATGAATCAACCCTTGGGATCTGCTATCGGCAATGCGCTTGAAATAATAGAGGTTTACGATGCTTTGTCAAATAGGCTTTGCGCGGGGAACCGGCTGCTTACTTTAAGCTTGGCCATTGCCAATAGAGCACTTACACTTTCCGGTCTTGCAAATAATTCAAGTGAGGCGCAAGCAAAGCTAATGCTTGCACTCAAGTCCGGTGAAGGCTTGAAAAAACTGCAGCTTATGCTCAGTGCTTTGGGTGGAGAGGATGAATTTATAGTAAATCCTCGCAAGATGGTTGACCATGTTTCAAGAAAAATTGATATCTATCCCGTAAAGAGCGGTTATATAAGCCGTATGCAAACCGACAGAATCGGCATAGCGGCGCAGCTGCTTGGCGCGGGTCGTGCCAGAAGAGGGGACAGCATAGACTATTCAGCCGGTTTAGTTATGCATATAAGCCTAGGATCAAAAATAACAACTGCCGATAGCTTGGCAACAATGTATGTAAATGATGATTCAAGGCTTGATGAAGCAAAAAGAACTCTTCTTGATGCGATTAAAATAAGCGATGACGAACCGGAAAAGGTTCCTTTGATTTATAAAGAGGTGAATTGATTAATGCCTAAGCTTATAGCGATAGACGGTAACAGCCTTATGCACAGGGCTTATTACGCCCTGCCTGATATGACCAACAGGGCCGGTACTCCTACCGGCGCCATATATGGATTCATAAGCATGCTGCTTAAATTAGCTAAGCAGGAGCCTGAATATATGCTCGTAGCATTTGATATGCATGGGCCCACGTTTAGGCATGAAAAGTACAGTGAATACAAGGCCGGAAGAAAAGCAACTCCCGATGAATTGAGAACGCAGCTTTCGCTTATTCGTGAATTGCTGCCCCAGATGGGCGTTGCTATATGCCAATGCCAAAGCTATGAAGCAGACGATATACTTGGCACATTCGCGCGCATTGCCAACGAAAACGGCGTGGATGCATTGCTTGTTACCGGGGATAGGGATGCTTTTCAGCTTGTAAATGAGCATACGCATGTACTCATGACTAAAAAAGGCATAACTGAAACGGTTGAATATGATGAAGCGACTTTAATGGAGCAGTACGGTCTTGAGCCGAAACGCATGATAGACCTAAAGGCTCTTATGGGCGACAGTTCCGATAATATCCCGGGTATACCGGGAATAGGCGAAAAAACCGCGCTTAAACTGCTTTCAAAGTACGGCACAATGGAAAATACGCTTTCCCATGCCAGCGATGAAAAAGGGGCGCTAAATCAAAAGCTGATAAACGGCGCCGACAGCGCGAGGATGAGCTATTATCTTGGCACTATAAATACCGAAGCACCGGTTGATATAACGCTTAATGATACAAAGTTTGATCAAGGCAAGCTTTGCGGCGGCATATCAATGATGCGAGAGCTTGAACTCAGAAATCTTATAGAGCGAATACCACAGAATAAGACGACTTCAAATGAAAGTCAAGTTTCATCGTTTAAGACAAAGCATATAGTAGTTGATAACATTGCTTCACTTGAAGAACTTTGCCATAATCTGGCCAAGGCAAGCATGGCGGCATTCCACCTTGACGGAGTGTTCAGCGTCAGCACAGACAGTGAAACGCAATACGACATAGTTCTCGGGCAAACTTTGCTGGATATGGGCCTTAGTGAAAATGATGTCTACGCGGCACTTAAACCTATATTGGAAGACAGCGCTGTTGCCAAAGTATTCTTTGACAGCAAATCAATGAAGCATATCGCATCAAACTTTGGAATTAGTATATCCAATGTATGCTTTGATGCTATGATAGCCGACTATCTGCTGCATGCAATACACCCGGCAACGAACCTAAAAACACTTTCGGCCGAACGACTGAATTCTTCCGAATGCGGTTCAGCGGCACTCATGCAATTAAAGGGTGAATTGACAGCGGAGCTTAAAGCAAATAATCTGCAGAAGTTGTTCGATGAAATCGAGCTGCCACTTGTAAATGTACTTTACGATATGGAATGTACCGGTTTCTCAGTTGACAGAAACACGCTTATTTCAATGAGTGAAGAGCTTAACGCCCGCGCTTCGCAGCTTGAAAAAGATATATACGACTGCGCCGGAGAAAAGTTCAATATACTGTCACCAAAGCAGCTGGGAACGATTCTTTTTGAAAAGCTGGGGTTACCCCCGGCAAAGAAGACAAAACGCGGGTATTCAACCGATTCGGAAGTACTTGAGGGCCTTATAGATCAGCATCCCATAGTTGGGAAAATACTCGAATATAAAACCCTCACAAAACTTTGCTCAACTTTTATAGACGGTATGCTGCCGCTTATAGATAAGCAAGGACGAGTTCATACTCGGTTTAACCAAAACGTTACGGCTACCGGCAGAATATCCAGCACTGAGCCTAATCTTCAGAATATCCCTGTGCGTACGAGCCTCGGAAGAGAGATTCGTAAGGCGTTTGTGGCAAGCGAAGGCAGGGTATTGGTGGACGCCGACTATTCTCAAATTGAGCTTAGACTGCTTGCGGCAATGAGCGAGGATGAAGGAATGTGCCGCGCGTTTATAGAAGGGGCAGACATTCATCGTAAAACAGCGAGTGAGGTTTTTGGAGTCCCGTTTGAAAATGTAACCGGTGAGATGCGCAGCGCGGCGAAAGCCGTGAATTTCGGCATTGTGTATGGGATAAGTGACTTTGGTCTCGCGAAGCAATTGGGCATATCGCGAAAAGAGGCGGCAAGGTATATAGAGCTTTATTTTGCACGTTACCCTCGCGTGCATACATACTTAAACGAATGTGTTGAAAAAGCTAAGCAGCAAGGATTCGCGGTTACGCTTTTCGGAAGAAGGCGAGAAATGCCGGAGCTTAAATCCTCCAACTATAATACGCGCTCATTTGGTGAGCGTGTGGCTATGAATATGCCCATACAAGGCACCGCCGCAGATATAATAAAGCTGGCCATGGTGCGCGTGAGCAATGAGCTTAAGGAACGCGGCCTAAAATCCGTACTCAATTTGCAGGTACACGATGAGCTGATAATAGATGCTGTTGCGGAAGAAGCTGATTTGGCAGCTGAAATACTTAAGGACTGCATGGAAAATGTTATAAAGCTGAAAGTGCCTCTGTTGGCTGATGTACATACGGGACATAGCTGGTTCGATACAAAATAAAGGGGTAGCGATTGCTTATGATAATAGGTCTTACGGGAACAATAGGTTCCGGCAAATCTACCGTATCAGAGCACCTGAAAAGTTTGGGTGCGCTTGTGCTTGATGCGGACATTATTTCTCGGCAGGTAGTCGAACCGGGAACAGAGGGATTAGAGCAAATTATCGCTTTATTTGGCGGCAGTGTAATAAACCCGGATGGTACGCTTAACAGAAAAGCTATGGCCAAATTGGTTTTTGCCGATGAAGAAAAGCGGCTTTTGCTTAATTCTATAATACATCCGGCAGTATTGAATACGCTGAAAGATAAAACAGCGGAAGAGAAAAAAAAGAACCCAAACCGTGTTATTGTTTGGGATGTACCGCTGCTGATAGAGGTAGGGTGGAATGAATTTGTTGACAGTGTATGGCTTGTTACGGCGCCGGAAAATGTGCGAATCGAGCGCATAATACGGCGGGATAATTGCACCGCTGAACAGGCAGAAATGCGTATCCGCGCTCAAATGAGCGAAGATGAAAAGCTGAAGTACAGCAACGATGTGATTGACAACGGTTCAACACTTGAAAAGCTTTACGCACAGGTCGATGAGCTTTATAAGCGATGCGCACAATAAATAGTTGAGGTAGCTTTATGTCTTCCTGTAAGCGTACAAAATGCAAAAACGCATCGATAAAGCATAAACGCATGATTTATGCTCTTATTTGTGCCGTTGCAGCACTTATGATTGCTTTTTGCGCAATTACAGCTAAAAATATTCTCGATCGCCGTACATATAGGCTTCTTTATCCGGATGAGATACTTGCGTGCGCCGAAGAATTCTCGCTTGATCCGTGCCTTGTAGCGGCGGTTATACAAACCGAGAGTTCAAATAGAGCTCAGGTCATATCACCTAAAGGAGCGGTAGGCCTGATGCAGATAATGCCGGCGACCGGAGAGTGGATAGCCGCCAAACTCAATGTGTCGGATTACAGCGAAGAAAAGCTTAAAGAGCCCCTTTTTAATATCAGGCTTGGCTGTTGGTATATCAGGTATTTACTTGATAAATACGGCGGCAATGAACGCACGGCATTATATGCCTATAACGCTGGCCCCGGCAACGTGGATAAATGGCTTAAAGATCCGCAATATGCCGGCATAAATGGCCTTGAGAATGTTCCATACACCGAAACAGCGGATTACGCCGTAAGAGTGCAGTCCGCAAAGGAGAAATACAGCAAATTATATGAAAAAGAACTTTGCAGTTAAAATAAAAAGACTTCTTGCTCTGTTCCTGGCCGCTTTGATGGCAATTTTCTGCGGCTGTGCGGCAACGCAGCAAACCGATACGGAAGAAGAAGTCCCTGAAGAATCAGCAGCTTTGCTTGCACCAACACCTTCCCCGGAACCGATATACGGAGGCACGCTTAGGTTGGCAATGCCTGAAAATGCAGATACTTCCGATCCTCTTTCGGTAAATACCAAAGAAATGCTTGGTTTCTTTTCTTTGATATATGAAAGCTTAATTGTTATTGATCAAACCGGGGTTGTATCGCCAAAACTTGCTGAAAACTGGAGCAGTGACGATACGGGCCTCGTTTGGACGATGAATTTGCGTTCCTCTGCTCGTTGGCAGGATACCGGCGCAAGGGTAACCGCTGAAGATGTTATATACTCGTTTGACCGCATTAAGCAAAACGGAGGATACTATTCCTACGTTGCGGACAGGATAGACAATATTTCGGCAGGGGAGAACGGAAGCGTTATTGTAACCATGAAGCAACAGGGCCTGTCTTCTTTGTATGCTTTGAATTTTCCTATTGTTGAATCACCAACAACATCCACTTCACAATACGGCGCCGGGACCGGTCCGTATTATATTTCGTCTGTAACGGACGAGAAAGCCGTGCTTGAGATAAACCAAAGCTGGTGGAAGGAAGAACCCTATATAGAGAAAATAGAGTTTTACCAAAGGAGTAGTAACGAGGTTTCTATCGCCTCATATGTCGCCGGACAGTTGGACATGGTGTTTACATCTTCGCTTTCCGTAGGACGTTATCGCGAGGACGGCGTAACAAACGTAATGGATGTTATGACGCAGACTGCCGAAGTTATGCTTTTTAACTACAGTAATGAGAATCTTAATGATGTGCTCGTTCGGCAGGCTATAGCATACGCCATAAATCGAAGCACAATAATCACAAACGTTTACATGAACCGCGCAAGAGCGTGTGATGTTCCGATTGCGCCGGATAGTTGGCTTTATAACAGCAAGTCGAAGGTTTATGACTATAATACCGAGCTTGCTTTGAGCTTGCTTGAGCAGGCAGGCTGGAAAGACTCCGATAACGATGGTTACATTGAAAAGGACGGCCACTATTACGATGAGCTTACGTTAAAGCTGTTGGTAAACAAGACTACCGATTCGGCCCGAGAAACCGCAGCGGGAGTTATTGCCGATCAGCTTGAGGAGATAGGTATACATGTTGAAATTGTAACGGCAGGGTATACTCTCGGAGATGATAACAGCGAATATATTCAAAAGCTTGAGAACAAAGAATTTGACATCGCTCTTGTGGGATTCAATCTGTCAAGAGATTGCGATATATTGCCGTATATAGATTCTAACGGTGCCTATAATTATGGTGGGTACAGAAATGATGAGCTATCCGCATTGGCAAGAGCCCTCAATACGGCTCGTGACGAATCCTCTTGCCGCAGCGCCGCAGATGCGCTGCAAACAAGCTTTGTTGAGAATGTTCCGTTCATAACGCTGTATTTCAGGCTTTCAAGCATTCTTTATCATGCGTCGGTTAAAGGACTTGGCAGTGAACGAGAACCCGATTTGTTGAGCAACATTTCAAATTGGTATATCGAAAGTTGATTGATATAGCGATGCATGATAAAATAGCATCCAGAAAATATGGGGGAATATTTATGCTGAGCATAATTGTAATACTTGCCGTTGTTGCATTGGATCAAATTACCAAGATAATCTGCGCGGGGTCTCTCGGCCTTGGTGAGGGTATAGATATTATAAAGGGCGTACTGTCCATTACTTATGTTGAAAATCGCGGAGCCGCATTCGGCATACTCCAAAATGCACAGGCTTTCTTTATAATTGCAACCATTTTGGCTTGCGGTGCGCTTGCGTATTTCATGATCAGAGAATACTCTAAAATGCATACCCTGATGAGAATTTCTCTTGCACTTATATTTGCCGGAGCGCTTGGCAACTTTATAGACAGAGTGATTCTTGGCTATGTGCGGGATATGATTTACTTTGAACTAATCAATTTTCCGGTATTCAATATAGCAGACAGCGCAATTTGTGTAGGTGCCGCAATACTGATAATAGATGTGTTGTTTTTTAAGGGGAAAACATACTTCGATAATTACGGCAAAAAGCATATTGAGAATGATATTGACGAGGAGAAATAAAAAGGCAGATGGAACAGCCGAACTCGCCCACAATAGAATACAGTGAGTATGGTCGAACGATAAAGGCTGTGGCTTCAGGCGGAGAAAGGCTTGATGTTTTTCTTGCATCTATCTGCGGAGAAACCCGCTCATACGTTAAGCAACTTATAGAAGACGGAAACGCCTGCGTAAACGGCAAAGAGGAGACAAAGGCGGGGTATAAGCTTAAAGCTGAGGATGAGGTAGAGCTTTTTATCTCTTTACCTGCCGTCACTGAGCTTAAGGCCGAAGATATTCCCCTGTCTATAGTGTATGAAGATAGTGATATCGCGGTTATAGATAAACCCAAAGGCATGGTTGTGCATCCGGCGCCCGGAAATGAATCAGGTACATTGGTAAACGCGATTATGTATCACATAAAGGATTTGTCCGGCATAGGCGGAGAGCTGCGTCCGGGTATTGTACATAGAATTGATAAGCTGACTTCCGGGTTGATAGTAATAGCAAAAAATGATAATGCGCACAGAAACCTTGCCGCTCAAATGAAAACTCATGAGGCGGGACGAGTATATTTGGCATTGGTTGCAGGCAACATAAAAGAAGATATCGGAACCGTTAACGCACCGATTGGACGGCACAAGACGGACAGGAAAAAAATGGCCGTAAGATCGGACGGACGCGGTGCGATAACTCATTTTAACGTGCTTGAAAGGCTGGGAAATTATACGCTTATAGCGGCTAAGCTTGAAACCGGGCGAACCCATCAAATAAGAGTTCATATGGCGCATATTAAGCATCCTGTAGCGGGGGACAGTGTATATGGTTCCGAAAAAAACAGCCTGGGCCTTGATGGACAGGCACTGCATGCCGCCAGGCTTACGCTAACGCATCCGTCAACAAACGAGTTAATGACATTCCGTGCGCCAATACCCGAATGGTTCATACAAGCATTAAAAAAAGCCGGGCATGATACAAGCGTTGATTTGGATAAATTGATAGACGAGGCTGAATTTGATGGATAAGAAGGATCCGAAAAGCAGCGCCAATAAAGAAAAGCTGGCAAATACTCTCCTTACCGCTATCATTTTGCTTATTGGCATAATGCTTTTCTTGATGACCGATAAAGGTTCTGAAATGCTTGCTTCAATCGGATTGTCAAAAGACAGCGCTGAATATGATTATACCGTTATAGGCGAAAACAGTGACACTGACGAGTTTTATAATACATTATCCGAGCCTGCGGACATAATTGACGCAATGTTAGCCGAATGGCCGAATAGTACTTCGCAAATGATTTATGAGGATGCCGGCAAAGAAGAATATACAATTTCAAGTGACTTATTCAGCATTCAAATTGACTTTGAAAGTACCGATGGCGTATTTAACACGATTGATGTTCAGTATTCCGTTGTAAGTGAGCCTGACAAACCGGACGGAGAGCTTAGCCCGATACAGCAATACATTTACAATAAAGAATACAGCAGTTACGAAGGACACTGCAATGAAGTGCGTATAATGCTCAACGCGTTATTAACGGCATTAAACGGAGGATCAGACGGTATAGATACAACGCTTAATATGCTGCATAGTGCTGCTGTTTCGGCTGAAGAAAGCAGCAAGGTTAATTCATTCAGTTCGCTTAATACAGACTTTAGAATTTATACAATCGGCTCAAAGGACGAAAAGAGCGTTGCGATAAATATTGAGATAAATAAAGACACAGAATAAATTCGGCCATTTTACACAATATATAGATGAAAAGTGTTGCATCTTGATACAACGCATAGTATAATCTTATCGAGGTGTTGTATCTATGGATAATAATCGTACTATAGTTCGTATTGCCGGGATGGAATTTAAACTTACCGGTGACGAAAGCCAACAGTATATGGATTCTCTGGCAGAGATGGTAAACGCGAAGGTTGACGACGTAAAGCGTAAGTATCCTATGCTCAGCACAGGCAATTGCGTGTTGCTTGCGGCGCTGAACATGGCGGATGAGCTTACTAAGTTGCGCAGCGACTATGAGGCTCTTGATCAGCGTATATCTGATCTTAGGGAAATGCCCAAGCGTAGTAGTGTATCTGCTCCTGTTAAGCGTCCTTTTGCCGCTAAGCAAGAGACTGGTGTGCACTGAGAAATTTATTATAAAGTCACGACTGCTTGTGACTGGAAAATTTGGCGCGGCCGGAGCGTTTTGTTTCGGTCGCCTTTTTATGTGTTTATAGTAATTACGATATAGAAAATCGGAGTTTGACATGGAAAAAAGAACACTAAAAACACTGGAATTTGATAAAATACTCGCGATGCTGAAGCAGCACGCCTCCTGCTGCGTATCACGAGAACTTGTTGATGAGCTTGAACCATCATGTGATTTTGATACGGTCGAGCGTGAACTTAAGCTTACCGCGGAAGCGGAGACGCTTTACTACAAAACCGGCAGATCACCTATAGATGATTTTCCTGATATGCGTAATTGCCTTGAGAGAATGCATGCGGCTCTGTTCCTGTCCACCGGCGAACTGCTCGGCATTGCAAGCTGTCTAAAAGCGGCAAGAATAGCTAAAGATGTGCTGCTTAAGGAAATGGGAGAGGAGAGTTATCTCCGCAATCTTGCAGGATTATTGATAACGCACAGAAGCGCAGAGGAAGAAATAGGCCGCTGCATAATTAACGAGGACGAGATATTTGACGGCGCATCGCCCGCATTAGCAAGGATTCGCCGCTCCATGCGCCTTGCGAACGAAAAGGTACGCGAAAGGCTTAATGGAATGATAAGATCCGCTTCTTATCAAAAATATCTTCAGGAGCCGATAATAACAATACGAAACGGTCGTTTTGTTATTCCCGTTAAGCAGGAATACCGCCAACAGGTACCCGGACTTATACATGACCAAAGCGGCAGCGGTGCTACGCTTTTTATAGAGCCAGCGGCTGTTGTTGAACTTGGAAATGAATATAAAAAGCTGCTTGCCGAGGAATCTGATGAAATAGAGCGAATTCTTACCGAACTTACGGCTATGCTTGCGCCTTACGCTTCGGAAATAAGAGAAAATCTAAATATAATGGGCCGCATAGACTTGGTATTTGCAAAGGCTAAGCTTTCGCGTGAACTTAATGCCGTTATGCCTAAGCTTAACCAATCTAACTATGTTCGAATAGTGCGCGGCCGTCATCCGCTGATACCGTCCGATAGAGTTGTGCCAATCGATATTTGGATAGGAAAGGACTATCGCTCGCTTATAATTACAGGCCCAAATACCGGCGGCAAAACCGTTACTCTAAAAATAGTCGGCTTGTTCGCGTTAATGGTACAAAGCGGCATATTTATACCCGCTAATGAGGGAAGTGAATTCCCGGTATTCGAAAACATATATGCCGATATAGGCGATGAGCAATCGATTGAGCAATCTCTTTCAACGTTTTCCTCACACATGAAGACTATAGTCGGTATATTGGATAAGGCCGACAGTCACTCTCTTGTGCTGCTTGATGAGCTTGGTGCCGGTACCGATCCCATCGAGGGAGCGGCACTGGCGATGAGTATATTGGAAGAACTGAACAACCGCAAATGTATATGCGTTTCAACAACACATTACAGCGAAATAAAGGCTTTTGCCATGACTCATGAGGGCATGGAGAATGCTTCCATGGAGTTTGATGTAGATAAGCTTTGCCCTACATACAGGCTTTATATCGGCATACCCGGCAAATCCAACGCATTTGAGATTTCTTCCCGCCTCGGATTGCCTGCCGATATTATCGAAAACGCAAAAGGTTTTCTGAAGGGCGAGGATGTGCGCTTTGAAGACATTATATCAAGCGCCCAATCGCAGCACCGCATTGCTGAGGAAGAACG
>CAZRHS010000002.1:0-22578 GCA_964600045.1 uncultured Clostridium sp. | reverse complement strand
TTAAGGGCAGCGGAAGCATCGATAAACGAAAAAGAAGAGGTAAAGAAGGAGGATAACACCAAACCGCCCAAGACCGTGCGTCCCGGCGATACAGTAAGGATAGTTTCAATTGACCAAAAAGCTACCGTGCTTACCGCGCCGGATTCAAAAGGTGAGGTAACAGTACAGGCCGGCGTTATGAAGCTGAATGTAAAGCTTAAGGATATACGCCTTATTGAAGAAAAAAAGCCTGAAATGCCTGCTTCCGGCAAGGTTGGATTGGGCGCGGGCAAACAGGTCGGCCTTGAGCTTGATGTTCGGGGAATGCTTGTAGATGAGGCCAATATAGTCGTAGATCGCTATCTTGATGATGCCTACAACGCCGGGCTTAGTGAAGTGAATATAATTCATGGCAAAGGCACCGGCGCATTGAGGGCCGGTATACAGGCTTTCTTAAAGCACCATTCACTCGTAAAAAGCTATCGCATGGGCAGTTACGGCGAAGGCGATGCCGGCGTAACGGTGGTTACGCTTAAAAAGTAAACTATTTAGGGCATTTTGAACTTATTCATACCATGTTCACAAATTAATGCTATTATATTTGTGCGGAAGCTTGTGTAAACTCATAATAGCTGCGCAAGGAGGCTAAACATGGATAACAACAATGTTATTTTAGTTGTTGATGACGACACTAATATACTGGCTATAATTGAAATGTATCTAAAGAAAGAGGGTTACACCGTAGCAACATGCACGCGCGGTGATGCCGCATTGGATGCGTTTCGTAATGTTAAACCGACTTTGGTTTTGCTTGATGTAATGCTGCCCGGTATGGACGGCTGGACGGTACTTGAAAAACTGCGTGAAGAAAGCACCGTGCCTGTAATTATGCTTACGGCTAAAGGCGATACGTTAGACAGGATTCAGGGGCTTGAACTCGGCGCGGATGACTATATTCCTAAGCCGTTTGAAGCAAAGGAACTTTTAGCTCGCATACGGGCCGTATTAAGGCGCAGCTCAGCGCCGGGCGACGAAAAAGAGCTCAGGTTCCCGGGGCTGACCATATCGCTGGACAATTATACCGTCATGCTGGATGGCAAGCCTTTGGATATGCCGCCCAAGGAAATAGAATTGCTTTTCTTCTTGGCATCCCGTGAAGGCAAGGTGTTTACGCGTGAGCAGCTGCTTGAGCAGGTTTGGGGATTCGATTTCTTTGGTGACTCGCGTACGGTTGACGTGCATATAAAGCGCATCAGGGAAAAGATAGGTGAACGGCCGCAATGGGAAATAAAGACCGTTTGGGGAGTAGGATATAAATTTGAAACGGCTAAGTAAAATTCCTTAGCATTGGAGGCTTAATGGGCAAAGGGCTGTTTAATACGTTGTTCTCGCGTATGCTTAGCACGTATCTTGCAATAATATTGCTGATAGTGTTTCTTTTGGGCATAACAATCAGCGCCATGTTCAAAAGCCAGTATACAACGGAAAACGAGAACGAACTTCGCCGTGAGGCTTCCGAAATAAACCGCATAATAGTTACGCAATACATAGAAGCCGAAAAGAGATCCGTTGCCAAAGATACATTGAGAACGATCATGCGCAAATACGATGCTATGCTGCAACTGTATTTTATAGATTCTGCCTACGGCAAAGTAATATTGCGCGATGAACTGAGCGAAGAGAAATGGAATGCTCTGTCGGATATTAACTTAAGTCAGGAAGCATCCGAAATAATCTCCGGAAACGGGGAAATACAAATTACTACTGACGGTTCATCATCGGGAAACATTCCGATAATGACTCTTAAAAGGCAGATAATCACTACTGACGGTGAAGTTATCGGAGCGATGTTTTTTCATACGGATATGAGCCGCTACAATACTTCCATACGCCAGGTATATTTGGATGTTTTGCTTGCCGCGTGTATAGCCGTTATGCTTGCTGTTCTTGCCGTAACATATATTACCGGCCGCATGACAAAGCCTATAGTTGACATGAATAATGCCATAACCCGCTTCTCCAAAGGCGAATATGAAGCAAGGGTAGCCATAACAAGTCATGATGAGGTTGGTCAGCTTGGCCAAAGTTTCAATGAAATGGCGAACGAAATCAATGCCCTTGAGCAATCAAGACGAAGCTTTGTTGCGAACGTGTCTCACGAGCTGCGCTCCCCGCTTACCAGCATGAGGGGATTTCTTGAAGCAATGCAGGATGGCACTATTTCAAGCGAGGACCAGCCTAAATATTTGGATATCGTCATTAACGAATGTAAACGTATGACAGGTATGGTTAACGATTTACTGGATCTTGCCAGAATAGAATCGGGGCAATACGAACTTAAGCTGGAACCTTTTGACTTAAATGAACTTGTTATTCGCACTGTGCTTACATTTGAAGCCCGCATCAACGCTAAGCACATAGATGTAAATATGGACTTTGCGGCGGACAGAACAATGGTTGAGGCAGACCAGTCCCAAATAGCGCAGGTAATACGCAATCTTGTCGATAACGCGATTAAGTTTTCTCCGGATGGCGGTAAACTTACCCTTCGCATAGCAACCGATAAAAAGCTTGCGGTAATGAGCGTTATAGACAACGGTGAAGGAATATCCCCCGATGATTTGCCGTATGTATTCGATCGTTTCTACAAGGCAGAGAAGGCTCATACGCCTTCGGGTTCATCGTCAGGACTTGGATTAAGTATAGTGAAACGAATAATAGAACAGCATGGCCAAACCATAAAGGCCGAATCAGAACAGGGCAAGGGCGCAACATTTACGTTTACGCTTAAGTTATATGAACAACAGGGAAAGCAAAAAGCAAATTCCCTACAACGGAGGTAAAAGAAGATGGAGTATCCCAACTATTACTTTGACGGATACAACAACGCTCCTCAGCCGGAGCAAAAACCGCCCAAACGCGGCATTGGCGGCTACATTATTACGGCCATAATATTTACAATTGTGGGCGCATTGCTTGCCACGATTTTTATGCCCGCGGTATTGGCATCTTATAAGACAAGCGCAGAAGCAGCCGAAGATGCTACCGTACAGGCGACCCCAACGCCCTCTGTTAAGGGAAACTTGCCTCAGCTTCCAAGCACAACGCCCGCACCCGAAGCCAGTGCTACCGAAGAACCTGCTTCATCGAGCACAGTTCCCGAACTAACACCTATTCCGCCCGCAGGAACGCTGCCGGAATTTGATGGAGTCGCTCCGGAGATAAGCGATTCTTCAAGTCCGTTATCCGATGTTATAGAGAATGTCAGTGAAGGCGTAGTAGGTATAGTAAACTATGCTTACAGCGAAAAATACAGCCGCGAGCTTGAAGCCGGCTCAGGTTCCGGTTTCGTAATTTCTTCGGAAGGTTACATTCTTACCAATGCCCATGTTGTCGAAGGCGCGACGAAGCTTGGCGTAATGTTTGTGGACGGGGAAGAGGTTGAGGCTGACCTTGTCGGATACGATAAAACGTTTGATATAGCCGTGCTTAAGGTTGATAAAACAGGGCTTAAGGCTTTAAAGCTTGGCGACTCTGAGGCGGTACGTGTCGGTGAGTTTGTTATAACCATAGGCGATCCAACCGGTCGTGAGCTTTCCGGAACGACCACATACGGCATTATCAGTGCAACTGCGAGGAGCGTTAATATAGACGGCGTTACAAACGATTATCTGCAGACTGACGCGGCCGTAAATCCCGGCAATAGCGGTGGCCCGCTTATAAACATGTCCGGCGAGGTAATTGGAATTGTAACCGCCAAAACCACTACCGCAAGCTATGATGAATACGGCAACGCCATAAGCGCGGAAGGTCTCGGCTTTGCCATACCTATAAATCAGGCATTAAAGGTAGCTGAGCAGCTGATTGTTGATGGCAGTGTAGCCAGACCCGGCATCGGCATAAGCGTAGCCACGTGGAACGAAATGTACGCCGAGGTGTACGGAACGCCAGAAGGAATATTGGTAGCATCCGTAATAAAGGATGGCCCCGGACATAAGGCCGGATTGCTGCCCAATGATATAATAATCGAGATTGATGGGCACAGCGGCATGACTCAGGATGAGTTCGTCTCGCTGATAAGAGGAAAGCTTGTGGGCGACAGCGTAGAAATAAAGTATTGGCGCAGTGGTGAATACTATACAACAACGCTTGTGCTTGCCGATTTGAACAGCCTTGGAGAAGAAACCTATGGCGGTGAGGCCGACTATAATTTCTTCGGTGAATAATAGTTAAACACGCAAAGAGGGTATGAGACAATACCCTCTTTTTTAATATTGTCAATATAAAGAGCGCATGTTAAAATTAGCTATTATAAATACACGGGAGATAAGCATTGATCATCTTGGGTATAGACCCCGGCTACGCCATACTCGGCTACGGTGTGATAAGCACGGAAGGGGTCAAATCAAAGGCTATAGACTACGGCGTAATAGAAACCGAAGCGCATACGCCTTTTCCGCAGAGGCTTGAGCGGCTGTATATAGGCACAAACGAGCTTATAAAGCTTTATAAGCCGGACCATGTAGCCTTTGAAGAACTGTTCTTTGCAAGGAATACAACCACGGCGCTGCAGGTGGCGGCGGCTCGCGGTGTGGCGCTGCTCTCTGCTCAGCAGGCGGGGTTGCCGCTTTATGAGTATACACCAATGCAAATAAAATCAGCGGTATCCGGCAACGGCCATGCGGACAAAAAGCAGGTTCAGCAGATGATAAAGCTTTTGCTTTCGTTAAACAGCATTCCAAAGCCGGACGATGCGGCCGATGCCTTGGCGGCGGCACTGTGCCACGCCAACACCTCAGGCCCCGCAGCTGAAAGCTTCCGCATAAAGTAGTTTCAAAATGGAGTAATCAGGTATGTACGCATATATTTCTGGAATGATTGATGAAGTAACGCAGGATCGTGCCGTAATTGAGGCCGGTGGCGTGGGTTATGAATTATTCTGTTCTTCTCAAACCTTAAAATGCCTGAAGCAAGGGGAAGCTCATAGACTTTATACGCATTTTCATCTGTCTCTTTCTCAGGACGTTATGGCACTCTACGGCTTTGAAACAAAAGAGGAACGAGCAATGTTTCGAAGGCTTATAGGTGTTACGCGTGTCGGTCCCAAACTGGCTTTAAGTATTTTAGGATCGCTGAGCGTACAGGATATAACACTCGCTATATTAACCGAAAATACGGCCGCGTTTGATAAAATACCCGGTATGGGCAAAAAGACAGCCGCGCGTGTTTTGCTTGAATTAAAAGAAAAGGTTACCGCGGATGATGCCGTTCAAACCGAGGCCGCCAGCGAAAAGAAAAATGGCAGCATGGGCATACGCAGTGAAGCGATTGCTGCTCTTGTGTCGCTTGGGTATGACGGCGTAACCGCCGGCAGGGCTGTTGCGGAGGTTGATGACTGCGACAGGGTAGAGGATATGATAACAGGCGCACTCAAATGGTTGGCCGGAAAGGGCAAAAGGTAAAGCACAGTGGCAAATGACGACAGGCTTATTTCCTCATCAATGCTTGCGGAAGATGAAGCGAATGAATTCAGCCTAAGGCCAAAATACCTGAAAGAGTACATCGGTCAAAAGGCAGTAAAAGAGCATGTTGAAATATATATAGAAGCGGCAAAGCGGCGCGGTGAGCCGCTTGATCATGCGCTGTTCTATGGGCCTCCTGGCCTTGGCAAAACCACTCTTGCCTCAATAATAGCTAATGAAATGGGCGGTACGCTTCATATTACAAGCGGACCCGCTATATCGCACAAGGGCGAATTAGCCGCTATTCTTACTAATATAGCCCCGGGAGACGTGCTTTTTATAGATGAAATTCATCGGCTCAACGCAACGGTTGAAGAAGTGCTGTATCCTGCTATGGAGGATTATGCGCTCGACATTATAATAGGCAAAGGCCCGAGCGCGCATTCAATACGCCTTGATCTTCCTCATTTTACGTTGATTGGAGCAACCACGCGCATGGGCCTGCTTACAGCTCCGTTAAGGGACAGGTTTGGCATAAAAGAGCAGCTTCAGCCATACGCGCCGGAGGATTTGCTTGAAATAATTGTAAGAAGCGCAGGCATATTGGACATACCGATAGATAGAGAAGGCGCAATTGAAATAGCTTCACGCTCTCGCGGAACACCGAGAATTGTTAACCGATTGCTCAGGCGTGTAAGGGACTATGCCGAAGTGCGCGGAGAAGGTAAAATTGATCTTGCCACAGCGCGAGCCGGACTTGATATGCTTTCAATAGATGAGCTTGGCCTTGATACGGTAGACAGGCGCATACTTGAAACCATGATTGTAAAGTTTGGTGGCCGCGCCGTTGGACTTGATACAATAGCGGCCGCAACCGGTGATGACGCTTCAACAATAGAAGACGTGTATGAACCGTATCTGTTGCAGCTTGGCTTTATAGCGCGAACACCGCGCGGAAGAATCCCGATGCCTGCGGCATATTTGCACATGGGGTATGACCCGCCCAAGGACAGCATTGACCCCAGGCAAGAACGCATGGATATCAAATAAACTGATTATTATATACGAGGGAGGATATAAACATGTTTGGCAAGAAAAAGGAACTTGAAGCGACCATTGAGGAACTGAGAGCGAAACTTAGTGAGCAGGAAGCACTTAATGCGCGCTTGGAACAGGCCATAGAGGAATATAAATCAAAAGAAAGCGCTATAGCTAATGCCCTTACCCGCGCGCAGAGCGATGCCGGCAAGGTTCTTAGGGAAGCACAAAACGAAGGAGACCGCATTATCGAAAAGGCTAACGAGGATAAAGCAGCCGCGCATGCCGAAGCCGAAAGCATAATTGCCGCGGCGCAGGATGAAGCTGATAAGATAAAACTTCAGGCTGAGGAAGACTCCCGCCAAAGCGCGCTTCGTGCGGAGGCCTTTATGCAAAACTATATAGAAAGCGCCAAGCAGCTTAATAAAGCTTTGCAGCGAGCTGCAGAAACAGCGGCAGCGCAGGCTGAATATTTCCGTTCCTGCATAAAGGACACCAATTTGGATAACGAAATAGAAATGGCAGGGGAGTATGTAAACGCTGGGAACAGCAGCGTGGATGCAAAGGAGCTTCCGGAATCATATAGCAACCCGTCCGAGCTTATGAAGAGCATCTATAAAATAGAGAATCGTCCGACGGTTTCTGCCTCTGATGATGAAACTGAAAAAGAAGTTCCCGCGGAGGTTGCAACCGAAAATCATGAGGATCATGGTCCAACGGCAATGCTCAAAGAAGAAGTATCCGATTCAGAGGAGGAGCAGCCTATGATGACAGTTAATGAGATTATAGGCATGAGGAGCGCGGAAACCTCAGAAGAAATTGAGGCTCGTGAAGGCGAGGACAGAATAAACGATGCGCTCAACGCTATAATCGACGACGTACTTCAGGATTCGTAAAACAAAATATAAAGCACATTAAAAGGAGCGGTTTGTCCGCTCCTTAAATTTTATATAAAAATATAGGGCGGTTTTTACACCGCCCATTCTCTTGTTAACTATTAGTTGGAACGCTTAAGTATGAACCAGGCATGCAGCTGAGGCAGTCCTGTTGAGGAATCTGTACCATACGGATCGCCATAAAGCTCATACGTCTTGCCGTCACCGGCCTCGATGGTAGCGACACCGCTGTAATAATAGAATATCATATCGCCGTCGCTGGTCTGTATCTTGGCCTTTACATAAGGTGTAGCCTGGATAACCTCGGTTACCTTGCCAACTATCTTATAGCCCTGCTCATGATTCGGATAGTTCTTTATCTTATCATAGTCCATCTTATAAACACTCTCCATATAAGATGTTTTATCGGGCTGATGCTCAAGATAAAGCGTAGAGGTCTTTGCCGCGTCACCCTTAGTGGCTGTTATTACCGCTTCATAGATGCCTACATTTGCAGTCTTTACAGTAAAGCTGAATGTGCCGGCAGTTGAATCCTGAGTTACGGATCCGTCAAGCTCAACGCCGCTTACGCTTATCGTAGCTCCGGTTTCCATGGTGCCGCTGACAGTCATAGTAGATGTTGTGGCAGCGCGTGTAACATCAGAATTCACAGAGAACTCAACATTGCTCGCCTGAGTTTGGGTCTGAGTATCCGTGGAAGTGGAGGTTTGACCCGGGTCGGTTGTAGCAGTGCTACCTGAGCTGTACGTGGCATTAAACACGGCCGTCGCCGTCTGATAACCGTTCTTACGAGCCTCAATGGTTATGGTGGTTACGCCTTCACCGGGCAGCGTATAGGTCGTTGAGAAGTTACCTGCTTCGTCAATGGCAATCTGCTCATCGTTAACAAACACGCCTACGGTATTGTCGCTTACAGAACCCGCGATGGGAACGACGGGGGAGTCAACGCTGAAATCCGTTACGCTCGGCTGAGAAACAGTAAGCTCAATAGCGGGAATGTCAATTGTTATAACTTCATCGATTTCAACCTTGGTTTCCTCTCCGGAGGGGCTGATTACAGTAAAGAAATCGGGCTTAACGCTGTATTGCGCAACATCAAGCGGCTCATCGGGAACCAATATGGACTGCGGCACCACAAACGGTATATAGCGCTGATTTTTCTCTATGGTGCGCTCAAGCTGAATATCGCCGTTGCTGTAACGCACGGTGTAATTACGCTTTGCGTAGATGGTTATAAGGTACGCGGGATCACCGTCATCGGTTTCCCAAGCCTCTATAGTGGGCGTACGTGTTATAGGATCACCGCCAAAGGTGCAGCTGATGAACTTTGAGAAGTCTCCGCCGTGAACCTTGTTTACATAAACAACGCCCAATATGGCTATAAGTATAACCAAAGCGGCCGCTGCGGCAATGAACAATATGTTTTTCTTTAAGCCGCCGTTCGAATTCTTTCTGTTGCCACGGCGGGAATGACGATCGTTATCGTCATAGTCATCCTCGTCGTAATCATATTCGTCATCGTCAATATCTATATCTTCTTCGATATTTTTTAAAGGCGTCTTTGTAACCTTATTAACGGTCTGCCTCGTCTTTGTGCTGCGCACAGGCGATACTACGCCGTCAATATCATCATCGGTATATTCAACGGTGGATTTTGCGGCCGGCGCGGGGGCTTCATGCTCGTGCTTACGGCTTGGCTGCACGGCAGTACGGGTTGCCTGGGGCTTTTCCGCTTTATGTACGCGAACATTGTTTGTGAAATCTTCGTCGTCATTGGCAGCTGTCATTTTAGGTGCCGTTGAGCCGGCGGGACGGGGATTAAAGCGCGCTCCGTAGCCCTGCGGTATGTCATCTTCGGTCACGGTATTTGCGTCAAAATCCGGCTTTGGCCAATTGGGTGCCTTAACAAACCCCCAGGCCGGCGGAGTTTCGCCGGTTGAGGCTACATAGGATTGATAATCCTGCCCTTTATTTTGATTGTTTTCCGGCTGCTGAGTTTCTTCAACCTTTTCAGGCTCCTCATCAGCAGTCAGCGGAGCAGCGCACTTTTCGCAATACTCAAGGTAATCCTCGTTGTACGCTCCGCATACTTTACATTTCATAGATAAATCCTCCTGAATAGGGATATCGTCAATTAGGGTTATTATAGCAAATTTATGCCCTTATGCAAAGTCTTTTCGGCGTTGCATTTGCAAACAATGTATTAAATATTGGACTTTTGTTCCTTTTTATTATGCTTTAGGGTATAATAGCAACAGTATATTAAGGAGAAAAGGTGAATGCGATTAAAGTTTACGGTCATTGCTATGGCACTGGTTATACTCTTTGCCTTCAGCGCTTGCGGCAGCAATTCTGATTCAACCGATACACCGATAGTTTCAAAACTTTCATACGAAGGATTCACCTCTGATTCAATAAGCGGCGGGGCTGAGCTAAACGACGGTAACCTGCGCTCACTCTCCGTAACCGAGCTCGATACGGACACGGTTATTTCGCTTGATTTTTGCATCGGAAGTAATCTTACCTCGGGAGATAACGAAATACAGTTAAGGACTCTTCCCGATTACGGTATTCAGCTGCTTGATGAGCCATACCGTTTAGCAATAAGAGTAGGAAAACTGGATCATACGGATTATATCTTGGATGAACCGGATGTACAGCATGGCCTTGTAGATGCCTTTTTCAGCGTTTCCGGAGCGGATGAATCTTATACACTGTATTTTCAATTAAACAATAAAGCCTTATACTCTGTCGAAGAATCTGAAGGTATTTTAGTGGTTACTCTTCGCCCTGCGGCAAATGATGAAATTCCTGAAGAAACATCAGCAGCAGATGATGCGGCCATAGATGTCAGCTCTGCCGATAAAGCCGGCTTCGGTGAAGCATATTATGTTGTTGCCAACGCATTTGATATGTATCGAAACGGCACACTTAATTGCTCTGATAAAATGACACCTACATTATCAAACGACCTTAAAACAATATTGCTGATTTCTCACGGTCAAAGTTCAAAAACCGAAGCCGAGGCCTTAATGAGCAGTTTACTCTCCTCATGCGATGGTGCCGTAAGCGCCCAATGGAGCGTAGTTAAGCTCAAAAACGGCGAATTGCCGGAATACAACAGCGAAATGGAATATCTTGCGGCATATGATGTGCAGCCTTGCAGGATAAGCGGCAATGAAGCGCAAAGCGCCGTTATAATACCGGATGGCATCGCGCTTTCAGTCACTCCCGATAAAAACGCCTGCATTTATTCAAAGCACATAAGTGAATATACCGACAGCGGGGATACTATTGAGTATGAACAGCTTTGGATACATGACTTTTCCGGCAAAAGCAGGGCGTTTACGGAATACCAATTTGAGCAAATAGTTTCCGCATCATATTCACCCGACGGACGTCGCCTGGCAGTGCTTGAAATGGCAGGAGAGAGTTCGCATTTATATGTTTTTGATGTTGATTCCCGCGATCTTATAACCGATCTTTCCGCCGTTGGCTTTGGAAACACCATAAGCGCATATTGCTGGGACAGCCTTGGCGGAAGACTGTTCTCAATAGGAGGATCAAGCGAAATAGGCATACATCAGTATGATTTTAATGTGCCTGATGAGACAAAACGCCACAGCGACGTTGACAAAAACGGTTGTGACGAAAGCATCATTGGTTTTGCCGATGGCGAGGTTTACTTTGTTGAAACCGACATGGAAAACGGCGGCACGATATACAGAATAAAGCCTGAGGGCGGATCGCGCCGCGAGTTTATAACGGGCGACAATTTCCGTATAAGTCCGGATTCGCGTTATATGGCGTATACCGTTTCCGGCGAAGACGCAGCCGGAACAACGGAGCCTTTGTTCGCTTATATAGATATTCAGTCGGGAGAAATACACGAGATAACAAAAGATTTCAGCGTTTTCAGTTTTATCTGGTCCTTGGACGGCAGTAAGATATATTACTTTGAAAACAGGGCAACCGGCGGCGATGAAAGCGAAGAATCGGAGACAGAGGTGGTTTTGGATGAATATCCGTACACGCTCTGGGTTTACGATATTGAAACAGCCGAAAACAAAAAAATTGCGGATTTAACAAGTACTTCATTAATATCCGGCTCGGATGCGAATACGGTGTATATATGCTACACAGATAAGGAAACTCTCGGCGATGTTGTGCGCGCGACATACGCTCTCAATATTGAGGGATAAGGGATTTTGAAAGAATTCTTCTAAGGCTTAGGCGTCGGTTTCTTGCCGGCGCCAATTCTTATGCTTTTCTCAAACGGAATAATATAGTATAATACATACAAATGCATGAAAAGGAAGGCACTATGGCAACCACTAAAAAAAGCTCGCAAAAAAAGAAAGCGGCGGATAAATCAGCCCAAACCAAGAGGGAAGTTTGGGGTGTTGTGATTATCGCGCTCGGCCTTTTTTTAGGTGCGAGCATGTATTCTGATGCCGTAGGCATTCTCGGAAAAGCTGTAAGCGGATTCTTATTTGGCCTGTTCGGTATAGCCGGTTATGCCATTCCTGTTTGCATAATAGCAGCGGGTGTGCTGCTTATAGTATTCAGTGAAGGCGATGTAGATGCATTGCCTGCTTTGCTTGGAGTAATAAGTTTAATTGCGATACTTACAATAATTCATATCGCCCGCCGCGGAGATACGATAGAGAACATAAAAGCACTCGCCTACTATAAAGACGCGTATGATCTCGGTTTTAACTACCGTGAAGGCGGAGGAATTATCGGCGCGCTTTTAGCATACCCATCGCTGCTCCTTATAGGCCGTATAGGTTCCTATATTCTTTTTATAGCCTGCATCATGGTTTCTTTTTTGCTTATAACGCATCTTTCGATAAAGAATGCTGGCACAAAGCTTGGTCAAACAATACGAACCGGCGTATCTAACGCCAATGAGCGCATTGCTGAACATAAACAGAATGTCCGTGCACAACAGCAGCAGCTATACACCGAAAATATAACCGAAGAGGTGCTTTCGGGAGCTCCGGTAACAAATAAAAAGAAAACATACAAACAGGCTTCTGCTAAAAACAGCAAGAAGGCAAACTCTTTTGAAAGCAATATATTTACTCTGGATTCTTCATTCAATCAAAAGAATGAACTCGCTGCAGAGACCGCTGCTCCTATACGCAAATCTGAGCCCGTGCGTCCGACAAACGATGAAGATGAAGGCCCGGAATTTATTCCCTCAAAGGGCCAAATAAGAAAGCGTGCCGCCAAAGAAAAGGCTATTGATAAAGCCTTTGATAAGCTTGACGAGGAAACGGTAAATACGGAATATTACCACGAATTTCAACCGGACGAAGACAATCGTATAGTGAAGAACGCTCCGGCAAAAGATGATGATACTGCCATTCCCGTATATGAGCCGATAATTGAAACTGCAGCGGAGGAAACTCCTGCCGTAACCGTTGACCCTGAACCTGAACAGGATGAAGATATTCCAACGTCAGCGGCCCCTGTGGTTGATTATCAAAGGCCGCCTTACAGCCTGCTGAACAGCCCCGCTTCGGATATGCCAACCGGCAATGAATCACCGCAGGAAAAGGCAAAGCTGCTCATAGAAACTCTTGCCACGTTTAATATACCCGCTAGGATTATTAATATAAGCGTAGGCCCGGTTATAACAAGGTTTGAGCTTCAGCCTGCGCAGGGCATAAGGGTAAATAGGATTACGTCTCTCAGCCAGGACATAGCGCTTGCTTTGGCTGCTCCGCTTGTGCGTATAGAAGCTCCAATACCCGGCAAGGCCGCAATAGGTATAGAAATTCCCAATAAGAACGCGGCGCAGGTTCTGCTGCGTGAAGTTATAGAATCAAAGGAGTTTCAATCCGAACGTTCGCCTATATCGTTTGCGCTCGGTAAAGATATTGCCGGACGCATTGTTTGCGCCAACCTTGAGAAGATGCCGCATTTGCTTATAGCCGGTGCCACCGGTTCAGGTAAAAGCGTTTGCATTAACGATATTCTTCTCAGCATGGTATATAAGGCATCTCCCAGTGATTTGCGGTTGGTGCTTATAGATCCCAAAGTTGTTGAGATGCGTGTATACGCGCCCTTGCCGCACCTTATGCTGCCGGTGGTAACAGATCCCAAGAAAGCCGCAGGAGCCTTAAAGTGGGCAGTGCTTCAGATGGAGCAGCGTTATCAAAGCATGGCAAAGGTTAATGCCCGCGATCTTGCCCGCTATAATGCGCTGGTTGATGAAAGCGAACGTTTGCCCAAACTCGTAATAGTAATAGACGAGTTGGCAGACCTTATGATGGTCGCCGCAAAGGATGTTGAGGATTCTATTTGCCGCATTGCTCAGCTTGGTCGTGCGGCGGGAGTTCATCT
This sequence comes from uncultured Clostridium sp., assembly GCA_964600045.1. Taxonomy (GTDB): domain Bacteria; phylum Bacillota; class Clostridia; order Christensenellales; family CAG-138; genus Phil1. Next base: position 8,849 of record CAZRHS010000002.1, on the reverse strand, counting down.
TATAGTGGCAACGCAAAGGCCTTCCACCGATATTATAACCGGCCTGATTAAGGCAAACATTCCTTCAAGAATTGCGTTTGCCGTTTCTTCGGGCGTTGATTCGCGCGTAATACTGGATACTACCGGCGCGGAAAAACTGCTTGGTAAAGGCGATATGCTCTTCCATGCAAACGGCGCCAGCAAACCGATACGCGCGCAGGGCGCTTTTGTTTCCGACGAAGAGGTTGAAAGGGTTATGGACTTCTTCGCTCAAACAAGCTCGCAGCCTCCGCTTGAAGAAGAGGCTTTTGACAGGATAACGAATGATGCGACTCAAAGCCCGGCTCATGGCAACGGTAAGCAGGAGGATGAGCTTCTTCCTGAGGCCGTGCGCATAGTTATGGATAGCGGACAAGCTTCCATTTCTATGATACAGCGCAGACTTAGAGTCGGTTATGCGCGGGCGGCAAGACTGATTGATATAATGGAGCAGCAAAAGATTGTATCCGGATTTGACGGAAGCAAAGCGAGGAAACTGCTCATAGACAGGGCTGAATTTGAAAGACGTTTCGGAAACGGTGCGCCCGTAGCCAATGACGATATATCCGATGACACGGAATGCGAGGTAAATAACACTGATGAGGAAATATAAAGCCGGAATCATATCCTTAGGCTGCTCCAAGAATCTGGTTGATTCAGAGCTGATCTTGGGTTGCCTTAAGGATGCTGATTTTGAAATAACCGCAAATGAAAAAGAGGCAGATGTTGTGATTGTAAACACCTGCGGTTTTATAGCTTCCGCAAAAGAGGAATCTATAAACACAATTCTTGAAGCGGCAAGAGACAAAAGGGAAGATGCCAAACTTGTGGTTACCGGATGCCTTAGCCAAAGATATCCTGACGAACTTAAAGAGAGTTTGCCTGAGGTTGACCTATTTTGGGGAGTCGGAAGGCACAAAGAACTGGTTGACGCCATACGAGCAATGTTTGGTGTAAAATGCGGTTGTACTTACAGCGGCAAACGTATGCTCTCTACGCCTAAATACAGCGCATATCTCCGCATTGCGGACGGATGCGATAATCGCTGCACTTATTGCGCCATACCGCTTATACGCGGCGGCAGACGCAGCGTACCGATGGAAAATCTTATTGCCGAAGCTGAAGCGCTTGCCGCAGGCGGGGTGAAGGAACTTACCCTTATTGCGCAGGATACTTCCGCATACGGATCCGACATATATGGAGAACCGCGCTTAGCAGAACTGCTTACCGAGCTTTCAAAAATAGACGGCATAAAGTGGTTAAGAGTACTGTATGCTTATCCCAATACCGTTACCGAAAAGCTTGTAGACACTATGCTTAATAATGAAAAAATCGTGCGATATATAGATATGCCGATACAGCACATAGACCCGATTATGCTCGAAACAATGAACCGCCATGGCTCAGCGGAGCATATACGGGCAATAACTCGCTATATCCGCGAAAGCTCGCCCGACTTTATACTGCGAACAACCGTTATGCTCGGCTTCCCTGGAGAAACGGAAGAGCAGTTTAATCTGCTGTATGATTTTCTCAAAAAAGAACCGTTTGACAGGATCGGAGCCTTCGTATTCTGTCCGGAAGACGGCACCAAAGCCGCCCTTATGGATGGCCAGATTGACGAATCCGTCGCTAACGCAAGACTTGACAAAATAATGCGTATGCAGCAGGCGGTTTCACTTGAACTGAACAAAAACAGGATCGGCAAAGAGTACGATGTTTTGGTTGAACACATCAATAATGGCATAGCCCGCGGCAGAAGCTATGCCGAGGCCCCTGACGTGGATGGAATAATAAAGATTTTGAACGTGCCGAACACGGTAAATCCCGGAGACTTTGTGCGCGTTAAAATAACGGATGCTTCCGCTTATGACCTGAAAGGAGAATATATTAAATGAACCTTCCCAACAAGCTTACTATCGCACGCATGGTGCTTACGCCCGTATTTGTAATATGCTTTTATATTCCTGTGAGCTGGAATATGTATCTTGCGGGCGCGCTTTTCGTAATTGCATACCTTACCGATATGCTTGACGGACAAATAGCACGTCGCCGCAACATAGTAACCGATTTCGGCAAGCTTATGGATCCGATAGCAGATAAAATACTTTCCGCAGCCGCGCTGATAATGCTTACCTCAGTCGGCCTGCTTTCGCCTATAGCTACTCTTATTACGATATCCCGAGAGTTTGTTATAAGCGGTTTCCGTCTTATATATGCCAGCAAAAATATTGTTATAGCCGCCGGTCCTTTGGGTAAGCTTAAAACCCTGACTCAGTTTGTAGGCATAACATTGATGCTGTTCCTTAACCCTGTATTCACTAAATGCGGTGTACCGGTAGACCAAATAATCATTTGGATATCCGTTGTACTTGCTATATGGAGCTGCATAGACTACATAGTCAAAACAAATAAGTCTGCGAAAAAAGCAGCGTAAGGAGTAATCCATAATGTCAGCAGAAATCATTTCCGTAGGCACCGAATTGCTTATGGGCAATATTGTCAACACAAACGCTCAGTACATATCTCAGCGCTTGGCTGACCTTGGCATAGATTGCTATATTCAAACAACCGTTGGCGATAATCACGACAGGCTTGTTGAAGCGGTTCATAATGCGCTTAATCGCGCAGATATCATTATACTTACGGGCGGGCTTGGTCCTACGGCCGATGATCTAACGAAGGAAACCGTGGCCGATGCCTTTGGCAGAAAACTTAAGCTTGACGAGAAATCGCTTGATTATATTAAGTATAGGTTCTCAAAGATGGGGCATTCGATGACCCCAAACAATGTAAAGCAAGCTTACTTCCCCGAAGGCTGCATTATCATGCCTAATCCTAACGGCACCGCTCCCGGCTGTATAGTGGAAAATGAAGGTAAGGCCGCTATACTCATGCCCGGTCCTCCGAAGGAAATGGTACCCATGTTTGAGGCAAGTGTGCTGCCTTATCTTGAAAAGCACAGCGGCTACACTCTTAAATCAAAAATGCTCAGAATATTCGGCAAAGGCGAGTCAAGTGTTGAATATGAGCTGAAAGATATCATGGCTGCGCAAACGAATCCTACTGTAGCTCCGTATGCGTTAAACGGAGAAATGAAACTTCGTGTTACTGCACGCTGCCGCTCGGGCGAAGATGCTGATGCTATAATGGCTCCGATGATTGAGGAGATTAAGCGCAGAATAGGCGAATATATTTATTCTGAAGATGGTCTTGAACTTCATGAAGAAGTAGCGCGATTATTCTCTGCCGGCAATCTAACCTTAGCCGTTGCGGAAAGCTGTACGGGAGGCATGTTAGCCTCAAAGCTCTTATCCGTTCCCGGCAGTTCAAAATGGTTTGAAGAAGGCTGCGTTACCTACTCAAACGAAGCAAAGATGCGTAGGCTCGGCGTTAAAAAGTCCACATTGGATAGCTTTGGTGCAGTAAGCGCCGAAACCGCCCAAGAAATGGCCGAGGGCATACGCTTATCCAGCGGAGCCGATGTTGGTGTTTCAACAACCGGGTTTGCGGGGCCTGACGGCGGTACGGACAGCAATCCTGTTGGTACGGTGTATATAGGCGTTTCTTACGGCGATAAATCCATTGTGAAACGCCTGCAAATTCCGGGCAGTCGCGAGCGCGTGCGCAATATGGCTTGCCTGTACGCACTCGATATCCTTAGGAGAAACATTTTTTAATTTTATACTGTACAAGTATAAGTGTATATGTTATAATTTCCTTGCAGGAAAAAGAAGTGAAAGGAAGGAAACTTTGCACTATGGCAATGGAAAAAGCTAAAGCATTGGAAATGGCACTAAACCAAATTGAAAAAGACTTCGGTAAGGGAGCCATAATGAGGCTCGGAGATGCGGCTTCAAAGATATCCGTATCAACAATTCCTTCCGGGTGCTTGGAACTTGATTTTGCGCTTGGTGTTGGCGGAATTCCCCGCGGAAGAATAATTGAAATATACGGCCCCGAATCCTCAGGCAAAACAACGATTGCGCTTCATATAATCGCGGAAGCACAAAAGCTTGGCGGCACGGCTGCGTTTATAGATGCAGAGCATGCGCTTGATCCTGTATACGCCGAAAACCTTGGCGTTGATGTGGATGGCCTTTATGTATCTCAACCGGATACCGGAGAAGATGCCCTCGATATTTGTGAAACGCTTGTTCGCAGCGGCGCAATAGACGTGGTTGTAATAGACTCTGTAGCCGCGCTCGTGCCCAAGGCTGAAATAGAAGGGGATATGGGCGACAGCCACGTAGGTCTTCAGGCCAGGCTGATGAGCCAGGCTCTCAGGAAGATGACCGGCATAATATCAAAATCGAATACGATACTTGTTTTCATAAATCAGTTGCGTGAAAAAGTAGGCGTAATGTTCGGCAATCCCGAAACCACTACCGGCGGCCGGGCTTTGAAATTCTATGCTTCAATACGCCTTGATGTACGCCGCATAGATTCAATTAAGAACGGCAATGAAGTTGTAGGCAACAGAACCCGCATAAAAGTTGTGAAGAACAAGGTTGCGCCACCGTTCAAAACAGCCGAATTCGATATAATTTACGGTGAGGGTATTTCAAAAGAAAGCTCTGTTCTTGACCTAGCTTTGGCTAACAAGATTATATCTAAATCCGGCGCGTGGTACTATTATGGAGACATGCGCATGGCACAGGGCAGAGATAATGCAAGGCTTTTCCTTAAGGACAATATGGAGCTTTGCGATGAAATAGAGGCTAAACTTCGCAAGATACTTTCTGCAGCGCCGTCCGAAGAGCCTTCGCAGAATGATATCAATGAGGGCGATGATCAGGAGTGATATGCGCCAAAGAATAATAGCAATAGACAACGATTCCATAGCGGAGAAGCTGGGTATCAAGCCCGGCTTCTTCTTGTTGCGTATAAACGGCGAAGACGTGGAGGACGTTATAGATTACGAGCACCTTACGGCCGAAACGCATGTCAGCCTGGAATTTGAAACAGGCGACGGCAAAACTTTTGTTAAGCAAGTTGATAAAGAGGAATATGAGCCCCTTGGCTTGTACTTTGAAAGCGGCTTGATGAGCAAAGTAAGAAGCTGCAAAAATAAGTGCGTATTCTGCTTTATTGATCAAATGCCTAAGGGCGGACGAGAGACTCTCCATTTTAAGGATGATGATTGGCGTCTTTCTCTGATAATGGGCAATTATGTAAGTCTCACAAATGTTAACGACAAAGAATTTGATCGTATGCTGAGGCGAAGAGTAAGCCCGCTGTATGTTTCTGTGCACGCAACGGATGGCGCTGTACGAACACGTATAATGTCGAATCCTACGGCGTCACGCATAATGGAGCGTTTAACGGCACTGAAAGAGAATGGTCTTAGTTTCCACGGGCAGATTGTTGTTTGTCCGGAGTTGAATGACGGGGAGATATTAAAAAAGAGTATCTCCGATCTTTATTCACTTAGACCGGCCTGCAAAACATTGGCGTTAGTACCCGTTGGCATAACGAAATACAGAGAAGGTTTATATCCGTTAAGACTGCTGACAAAACAGGAAGCATCGGATATAATTGATTATGCAGAGGGATTTAATGCTGAGATTGAGTCTCGCGGCGAAGAAGGCTTCGTTTACGCTTCGGATGAAATGTATATGATTGCCGAACGCGAGCTGCCAAGCTACGAAAGCTACGGCGATTTTCTTCAAATAGAAAACGGCGTGGGACTCATGCGCCAGTTTGAGCACGGCTTTAACGAAGCATTGAATGAAATGGAGCCGCTAAAGCAAAAGGTGAGTTTAGTTGGCGCAACAGGCGTATCGGCGCGCTCATTCCTGCAGAAACTTTTTGATAAGCTAAAGCCGTACGGTATCGATATTACGCTGTACAGCGTAATAAATGACTTCTTAGGGCATACGATAACTGTCTCCGGGCTTGTCACGGCAACGGATATAGCCAATCAGCTGCGCGGCCTTAAAGCCGATGCTATGCTCATTCCGGACGATATGCTAAGGGAACGCGACAGAGTTTTCCTGGACGGAAAAGATACCGATTGGCTTGCTTCTGAGATGGGAATGCCGTTGTGGCCTATGAGCGCCGCCGATGGCGAAGAATTTGTATATAACCTGTTTGAAAGGTTGAATGAGGTGAAATAATATGGCAAAGCCGCTTGTGGCCGTTGTGGGCCGCCCAAACGTGGGCAAATCCACGTTTTTTAACAAGATAACAGGGAAGCGCATAGCGATAGTTGAGGACACTCCCGGCGTCACCAGAGACCGTATTTACGCAGATGGAGAGTGGCTTACTCATTCGTTTACGCTTATAGATACCGGCGGTATAGAACCGATGCGCGAGGATATTATAAGCAAGCAGATGCGCAGGCAGGCAGAATTAGCTATTGAAACAGCTGATGTTATAGTATTCATTGTAGACGGACGTGAAGGCTTGACGGCGGCCGATATGGAAGTTGCCGAGATGCTTCGCCGTTCAAAAAAGCCGGTAGTACTTGCCGTGAATAAAATTGACCATCCTAAATATGCGGATGCGTTGTATGACTTTTACGAGCTTGGTATAGGTGAGCCTATCACAATATCTGCGGAGCAGGGACTTGGCCTCGGAGATGTTCTGGATGAGGTTGTGTCATATTTCCCTGAGAACGCTGGAGAGGACGAGGGAGAGGCCACACGCGTAGCGGTAGTGGGCAGGCCGAATGTTGGCAAATCCAGCCTTGTAAACGCTCTGCTTGGCGATGAGCGCACAATAGTAAGCAATATACCCGGAACAACGAGGGACGCTATAGACTCTCCGTTCAAATTCGCAGGCAAGGATTATATACTTGTTGATACCGCCGGCATACGCCGTAAGCGTTCAATAGAGGACGAAAGCATTGAACGATACAGCGTAATCCGTTCTCTTGCGGCAATACGGCGCTGCGATATAGCACTCATAGTAGTTGATGCGGATCAGGGACTCAGTGAGCAGGATGTGCGCATTGCGGGCTATGTTCACGAGGAAGGCAAGGCAAGCGTGCTTGTGGTAAACAAATGGGATCTTATAGAGAAAGATACCCACACCATGAATGAGTTCAAAAAGAAGCTTGCCGTAGACCTTGCGTTTATGGATTATGTTCCCATGATATTCATTTCCGCGCTTACCGGCCAACGTGTAAACAAGATTATGGACGTTGCAAATGAAGCGTACGCTCAGAACTGCGCGCGCATATCAACCGGTACGCTTAATGACATTATAGCCGAAGCCGTATCCGTTACCGAACCGCCTTCCGATAAAGGCAGAAGGCTCAGAATATACTACGGAACGCAGCCGTCCACGAATCCTCCAACATTTGTGCTGTTCGTTAATGATCCGGAGCTTATGCATTTTTCGTATAAGCGCTATCTTGAGAATTTCTTCCGCAAATCGTTCGGGCTCACACAAACTCCGATACGTCTCAATATAAGGGGTAAAGCAAAGCCTGAAGTATAAAGAGAATCTTTGAAAAAGCTCGCCGCATGGCGGGCTTTTTGACTTTTTTATGAAAAGTTAGGGAAACGGATTGATTTTATACTTGAGTACTTATATAATCAAAAATAAGATATGAAGAGTTAGTTATTGATGTGTCGAAAAAGCAGGAATGACGTAAAATGACAGATATAAAAATATATAATGGCAATCAAATTGGCGGTTGTATAACGGTTATTTCTTCAGAAAAAGCAAGAATTATGATTGATTTTGGAGAAAATCTTCCGGGCGCAGAAGCTGAAAAGGAAAATTTCAATTGGGAAGAGGAAAAGATAGATGCGGTTCTTTTCACGCACTATCATGGGGATCATATAGGAAGATTTAAAGGGATACCGGACGGGATCCCATTATATATGGGAGATTTAACCCGCCAGGTAATGATTACCATATCAAAATATGTGAAAGATGCAGAAGCGTTGCGTATATTGCGGGGCGGTACGAGAGTACATACTGTTACAGCGGCACAAAGCTTTAAAATCAATGACATTCGGGTTACGCCATATATGGTTGATCATTCCGCCTTTGATGCTTATATGTATCTGGTAGAAACACCGGATAAGACCATCTTACATACCGGGGATTTTCGGGGACATGGCTACAGGGGAAAATCTGTCATTCCTATGATAGATAAATATATCCGTAAATTCGGTAAAAGAGATGTGGATGTGCTGATAACAGAGGGGACAATGTTAAGCAGAATGACAGAGGAAATGTACTCTGAAGCACATATGCTGCAGGATTGTAAAAAGCTCTTTGAGCAGCACAAATATGTATTTCTTATATGCTCATCAACTAATGTTGATACGCTCGCAACCTTTTATCAGGCAGCAAAGAGCCATTATATGAAAATGTATGCGAACAGTTATGTGTGTGAGCAGGTCGAGCATTACAAAGAAGCCGCAAAAGGGTATACTGATTTGTATGATTTCCGTTACGTGTATGAGTATAACCCGGATAAAGTAATTCCTTCACATATTTCAGATAAACCTATTACACAGGAAGAAATTATGCGAGAAGAGGGCTTTGTAATTGTAATAAAAGCAGAAGAAAAATATAAGAGCTGGATAGATAGGTTTGCTGACGTAGAACCGATAGTAGTATATTCCATGTGGGAGGGATATCTTAATCAAAACAACAGAGCATACAATGCTGAATGGAAAAGATTCCTGGATTCCTGTAATCACGTTGAATATATGCATACAAGCGGACATGCAGCTGCCCCTCTGCTGGCAGATGTTATCAATGCAGTAGAACCCAGAGAATGTATTTATCCGATTCACACAGAAAATGCAAAAGAGCTAGAGGAGCTCATAAAAGATGAATTACGAAGGAGAATATGTTATGGCTAA
>CAZRHS010000001.1:135126-156346 GCA_964600045.1 uncultured Clostridium sp. | reverse complement strand
TCTTTATCAGTCTATTTTGCAGGTCCAGCCGAAGGGATCGGGGCGCGTGCCCCACTGAATGCCGGTAAGCTCATCATAAAGCTTTTGGGACATCTCGCCTATCTGCTTATTGTTAACCGCGTAATCGCGATCTCCCCACGAAAGCTCGCCTATCGGGGAAATAACCGCCGCCGTGCCCACGCACCAGGCCTCCTCAAGCGTGCCGTTTGCCGCCGCATCGAAAAGCTCCTCTACGGATATAAGGCGTTCCTCAACCGTTACGCCCCAGCTTTTCAGCAGCTCTATGCAGGACTTGCGCGTTACGCCGCGGAGTATGGAGCCGGTAAGCATGGGGGTAACAACCTTGCCGGCGATTTTGAACATAACGTTCATGCCGCCGCCTTCTTCAACATACTTGCGCTCAACACCATCAAGCCACAGCACCTGCGAAAAGCCTTTTTCCATGGCTCGATCGCCCGCGCGGTTCGCCGCGCCGTAGTTGCCGCCGCACTTAGCCTCGCCTGTTCCGCCGCGCACGGCGCGCACATCCTCGGTTTCTACCATTATGGGCACGGGCTTAAGGCCGTCCGAGAAGTAACTGCCGGAGGGCGAAAGAATTATAGCAAGCGTTGCCTCGTGCACACCGTGCAAAGAAAGCGTGGGATCGGTTCCGTATAGGAACGGGCGAATATAAAGCGACGTTCCGGGGTCCTTGGGTACCCATGCCTCATCCACCTTAACAACAGCCTTTATGGCCTCAAGCGCGTCGTCCGGATCTACCTGCGGCAAACCGAGCCTGTCACAGGAGCGGTTAAGGCGAGCCACGTTTTCCCACGGGCGGAAAAGCTGCACATCGCCATCCTGACGGCGGTAGGCCTTTAAGCCTTCAAAAACCTCGGCACCGTAGTGAAGAACGCATGCGGCGGGTGAAAGCGAAATGGGGCCAAAGGGGACGATTCTTGCGTCGTGCCAGCCTTTTTCATCATTATAATCCATTAAAAACATGTGGTCCGTAAAAACCGTGCCGAAGCCCAGCTTGTCCGAAGGCGGCAGCGTGCCGGGATGAGTTGTTTTAGTTATCTTGATTTCCATTGTTATTTTCTCCTATATCAAAAAGTTAAAACCCGATTTAAGCCGGTAGCATCATATTTCCTTAAGATGCTCCATGTTCTTTCTTATTCCCTCGCAGCATTCATGGAAGGTTGCCTTCTCCTCGGCAGTAAGCGGCAGCTCAACAACCTGCTCCACGCCGTTTTGACCTATTACGCAGGGCACGCCCACGAACAGACCCGTTTCGCCGTATTCACCGCAAAGCTCCATGCTGGCGGGCATAATAACCTTTTCATCGTGCAGAACCGCCTGCGCCATGCGCGCCGCGGTTGTGGCTATGCCGTATTCCGTGCAGAACTTGCCGGCAAACGTTACCCAGCCGCCGCCTATGGATTCCTTGCGAAGGGCTTCCCTGTCAAAGCGGAAACGCTCATCGGTTTTTGCCCATTCGTCAAGCGGCATACCGCGGAAGCTTACGCAGGACCACGGAGCGAACTGCTGATTGCCGTGCTCACCCATCATATAGCAGGTGATGGATTTATGGTCAATGCCGGTTTGGCGGGCAAGGGCGCTGAGAAGCCTTGAAGTGTCAAGCCCGGTGCCTGTGCCGAACACGCGCCCACGCGGAAGGCCAAGGTTCATGGCAAGCTCACGCGTAACAATGTCGCAGGGATTGGTTATGTTTATAAGTACGCCGGAAAATCCGCTTTCCTTTATCTTTTCGGCATAGCCGCGCACGGCGGGGATGGTGAAGTCCATTTCCGTAAGGCGGTCATGAGTGCCGCGAAGAAGCTCTATTTTGCCGATGCTGTTCACAACAACGTCGCACTCGCCAAGATCCGCAAAATCGCCCGCGCGAACGGTAACGCGATGAGGCATATAGGCAACCGCGTCGCGAAGATCCTGCACCTCGCTTGCAACCTTTTGTTCGCAGCCATCAACAAGCACCAGCTCGTCAGCCGTGCCGGTAAGCGCCAAAGCGTAAGCTACGTGCGCGCCAACGTGACCCAAACCTATTACGCCGAGAACCCTTTTCTTTACCATAACAATTACTTCCTTTCAAAAGCTTTTATAAAATGTTTATTATCATAATCACTCCCGCCGCCCGCTAAGGCGGCGGGGACAATGGTTTTTACATGCCGAAGTTAGGGAACAATACCCATGTATAGAGCATTGCGAGCGCCATATAAAGCACCACGACGAAGAAGAACGCGAAGAACGCTTTTTTCATAACGGCGCTTTCATTGCCCACCTGGTCAACGGTTGCGCAGGCGGCAACAATGTTATTGGGGCAGATCAGGTTGCCCAGTGACGCGCCGGCGTTTTGCCCGGCGAACACGGTTATGGGGTTCAGGCCCAGGGCGGCCGCGGCATCGATATGCATTTCAGCAAACATTATGTTCGAGCCCAAGCCCGTGCCGGTTATAAATGCGCCGCTTGAACCTATTACCACCGCGGCGGCAGGATAGAACACGCCGACAACATTGGCTATATCCGTTGCGAGCAGGTTCATCATGCCCGTTGATTCGGACTGCATTATGTACGCAACCACAAGCAGGCTGCCCATTGTTATAAGCACCGGCGTAACATGGCCTACCGTGCGCTTAGCCACATTGAGGTACGTTTTTGCCGAAACGCCCAGGGTTATGGCACCGAGTATGCCGCAGATTATTATCACAACATCAACCCACACGATGTAGCCGAAGGTGCACATGAGCGAGAAACCGTTTTCCACCAGAGCGGGCACGCCGTAGCGAACCGCGGGCAGCAGAACCAGCATGTATATATAAGGCGAAAGTGCCTTGAAGGAGCTGTATTTGCGCGTTCTTTCCTCGCTCTTGTTGCGGTACTCCTCGGGAGTTTTTACGCCTATCAGCTTAACATATGCTACAGAGAGCAGCATGGATACAAGCCCGGTACCCATGGAGGTAACCTCCGCGCCTATGAAGTTCGATATGCCGAACATGACAAGGCAGGTGGAAACGCCTGTGAATATGAGGTAAGGGATTATGTTTTTGTATCCCTTTTTGCCGAATACCATGCCTATCATTATGAACGGTATTATAAGCACGCCGAACATATGGAACCTGCCTACCATGGCCGCGTTATTCGCAACCGTGGAAAGGCCCGCGTTTACAAGCGCCGCGCCGCCGTTTATGGTGGTCAGGCCCGCGCCGCCCCAGGAGGCGGGAGTAGCATCGCCAAGAAGAGCTACGGCGATAGAAGTTACCGGATCAAAGCCCAGCGCCACAAGGAACGGCGCGGCTATGGCGGCGGGAGCGCCCGCGCCTGCGGCACCTTCCAGGAATATGGGCAGCAGCATGCCTATGATTATTACCTGCACGCGGCGGTCGTCGCTTATCTGAGCTATTGTGGACTTAACATCGTCAATGGCGCCGGTTTCGCGCAGAACATTCAGTATTGTGAACGCTCCGAACACCATAAGCACTATCTTAAAGCCTTCCTTTATGCCCTTCCAAATGAGCGGATCAAGCACGGAAACGGTTTCGGCGAACGTTGCGTCATTCACGTTAAAATAGGTGAACGCAAGCAACATAGTCCACACGAGTGCCAGCGGGGAAACAACCTTGGCAGGCTTCTTGAAGCCGAGTATGCCTACGATAACGAATATTATCGGGCTCAGCGCCATGACGAAATTCAAAACTTCCATGGGAGTATAACCTCTCTTTCCAAATAACACACTTATAATTGCTTAATACTTTTATCTGTTCCCGCATCGCCGGCCGAACGAACGGGATGATAACAAAATCAAAAAGGGCTCCGCCGAAATGACGAAGCCCTTTAATACCCTGTTCTCTTACTCTATACGGCAAGAGGTATTGAAGTCTGCATCTGTTTCGACGGGATCAGCTGCTCACCAAGCAGCTTAATAAGGCATACAAAAAGGGACGCCGCAAGTACGACGTCCTTAATAATAATTATCCCGTCAAAGGTCATTGAGGGGCAGGAAAAAGAGGCAGAGTTCATCTCTGCATAACTAGCCGCGTTTTTGTTCACAAAGCGTGCCATGATCGTTCTCTCCTTTCCGAAAACCTTCTCAAAAAATTTAGCTCGAAGTATATCACGCTCTTTTTCCTTTTGCAATAGGGTAAATAATTTTTAGTATGCCACAAAATTAATTAGCCCGACAAAAGGCCAAAACAGGCTTGAAATTTGATAGTACATCGTTTACAATGTGGGTGTAACAGGGGTTCATATTTGCCGTATGGCCTTTGCGGAACAACATAATGTACAGAATCTGTACCGTTTTTTGTAACTGACGGGAATTTAAGTGGAGCACCACAAAGGAACAAAAAACGAATGTTAAAAAGCCGACCGTCTGGGCACACTTGAACACTTTATTCAAGTGCGCCCTTTTGTTTTTTATTAATTTTTTAACAGTGAAAGGATGGCGATTATTCATGAAAAAAGTAGGAATCGTTATGGGAAGCGACAGCGACCTGCCAATAGTTAAAAAGGCAACGGATACGCTGAGCGCGCTTGGAATACCCTATGAAGTGCATATATATTCAGCGCACCGCACCCCGATGAAGGCTTATGAGTTCGCCTCCTCCGCCCGCGCCAACGGATTCGGCGTATTGATCGCCGCCGCCGGCATGGCCGCGCACCTTGCGGGCGCAATCGCCGCGAACACAACGCTGCCGGTGATCGGCATTCCCTGCAAATCCTCTGTTCTTGAAGGAATCGATGCTCTGCTTTCAACGGTGCAGATGCCCTCTGGCATTCCCGTTGCAACCGTTGCCATAAACGGCGGGGCGAACGCGGCGCTTCTTGCCGCGCAGATAATCGCGGTTGAGGACGAGGAACTGGCCAAAAAGCTTGACGCCAAGCGCGCAAGCGATGCGGCCGCCGTGCTTGAAAAAGACAGCGCGGTTATGAAACAGCTCTAAATTTTTATAAATAAAAGGAGAATTAAGATCATGGAAAACAAGCTGGTTTACACGGGCAAGACAAAGAACGTTTTCGCGCTTGAAAACGGCAACTACCTTCTCAAGTTCAAGGACGACTGCACCGGCAAAGACGGCGTGTTTGACCCCGGCGAAAACTCCGTGGGTCTGACTATCGAGGGCGTGGGCGACGTGAACCTTCGCATGTCAATCTATTTCTTCGAGAAAATCAACGCTGCCGGCATCAAAACCCACTATGTGAGCGCCAATCTTAATGACACCACCATGGAAGTGCTCCCCGCCAAGGTTTTCGGCAAGGGTCTTGAGGTTATCTGCCGCTACAAGGCCGTTGGCAGCTTCTTCCGCCGCTACGGTGAATATGTTGAAGAGGGCGCAGACCTTCCCGCGTACGTTGAAACAACCTTTAAGAACGACGCTAAGGGCGATCCCCTTGTAACCAAGGACGGCCTTATAGTGCTGGGCGTTATGAGCGAAAAGCAGTATGACGCCATAAAGGACATGACCCAGAAGATAACCAAGATAGTGGCGGACGATCTTAAGGAAAAAGGCCTTGATCTTTACGACATTAAGTTTGAGTTCGGCTACGATGCCAACGGCGACGTAATGCTGATAGACGAAATTGCCTCCGGCAATATGCGCGTTTACAAGGACGGCAAGTATATTGACCCCATGACGCTTTCCAAGCTTTTCTTCGCTTAATATTTGCTTTTAATCTTTCAGAAAGCGGGTTATTATGGGAGGATTTTTTGGGATCGCCTCAAAGAAAGACTGCCTTATGGATGTGTTCTTCGGTGTGGATTATCATTCACACCTTGGAACACGCCGCGGCGGACTTGCCGCGTACGACAGCCAGATAGGGCTGCAGCGCAAAATTCACAGTATTGAAAACGCGCCCTTCAGGACCAAGTTTGAAACCATATTTGAGGAAATGAAGGGCACTTCGGCAATAGGCTGCATAAGCGACACGGATCCGCAGCCTATGCTTATCCGCTCAAAGCTGGGCACATACGCTATATGCACGATAGGCGTTATAAATAACGCTGATGAGCTTATTGAAAAGTGCCTTTCTACATCCGGCGGATACTTTGACGCCATGACCGGCGGCGAGGTTAACTCCACCGAGCTTGCGGCGGCTCTTATAAACCAAAAGGAAAACTTTACAGAGGGCATAAAGTACGCGCAGGATCTTATAGACGGTACCTGCTCTGTTTTGATACTTACAAGCGACGGCTCGATTATAGCCGCCCGCGACCGCGTGGGCAGGCTGCCGGTGCTTATAGGCAAAAACGATTTAGGCTACGCGGTAACGTTTGAATCATTCGCGTATCAAAAGCTTGGTTATGAGGACGAAAAGGAGCTTGGCCCGGGCGAGATAGTTAAGATTACGCCCGACGGCATCACCGTTCTTGCAAAGCCCGGCACAAAAAAGCGCATATGCGCATTTCTTTGGAGCTATTACGGCTACCCCACTGCCACCTATGAGGGCGTAAACGTGGAAGCCATGCGCTGCCGCAACGGCGAGATTATGGCGGAGCACGACAGGAAGAAGGGCCTTGCGCAGGACATTGACTACGTTGGCGGCGTACCGGATTCGGGCCTGCCGCACGCGATCGGCTATGCCAACGAAAGCGGCAAAAAGTTCGCGCGCGCGTTCATAAAATACACACCCACCTGGTCGCGCAGCTTTACCCCCACGGAGCAATCCGAACGCAACAGGGTTGCCCGCATGAAGCAGATACCCGTTCACGATTTTATAGTTGATAAGAATCTGCTTTTTGTTGACGATTCAATTGTTCGTGGTACGCAGCTTAAGGGCACGGTGGATTTTCTTTATGAAAACGGAGCAAAATCCGTGCACATGCGCTCGGCCTGCCCGCCCATCATGTACGGCTGCAAATACCTTAATTTTTCCCGCGCGACAAGCGACATGGAGCTTATAGCGAGAAGGGTTATACTGGAGCTTGAGGGCGAGGAAGGCTTTAATTACATGGATGAGTATTCCGACGGCGAAACGGAGCGCGGAAAGGCGCTGCGCCGCGTTATATGCGAAAAGTTCGGCTTTGCCTCGCTGGAATTTCAGACATTAGAAGGAATAATAGAGGCCATAGGCCTTAATGAATGCGATCTTTGCACCTATTGCTGGAACGGGAAGGAGTAACATTTATGAACGCTAATTCCAAATCCGAAGCTTATGCCGCGGCGGGCGTTGACATTACGGCCGGCTACAAGGCGGTTGAGCTGATGAAGAAGCACATAGCGAGAACCCGCAACGAGGGCTGCCTTGACGACGTTGGCGGCTTTGGCGGATGCTACGGCCTGCCCGTAGCCGGCATGGAAGAGCCGGTTCTTGTAAGCGGCACGGACGGCTGCGGCACCAAGGTTAAGCTTGCCATTCTTATGGATAAGCACGACACCATAGGCATAGACGCCGTTGCCATGTGCGTTAACGACATTATATGCTGCGGCGCAAAGCCCCTTTTCTTCCTTGACTACATTGCCTGCGGAAAGAACATTCCCGAAAAGATCGCCTCGATAGTGAGCGGCGTTTGCGAGGGCTGCGTGCAGTCCGGCGCCGCGCTTATAGGCGGCGAAACCGCGGAGCATCCGGGCATGATGCCCGCAGAGGATTATGACCTGGCGGGATTTGCCGTTGGCATAGTTGATAAAAAGAAGCTGCTTGATAACACAACCGTAAAGGCCGGCGACGCTGTTATAGCCCTGCCCTCCTCCGGCGTTCACTCAAACGGCTTTTCTCTTGTGCGCAAGGTTTTCGACATAGGAAACTGCGACCTTTCGGCCTACAAAGAAGAACTTGGCGGCAGGGAGCTTGGCGAAACGCTGCTTACCCCGACAAGGATTTACGTAAAGCCCGTGCTCGCACTTTTAAGCGCCGTGAATGTTCACGCCATATCGCACATAACGGGCGGCGGCTTCTATGAAAACATACCGCGCAGCCTGCCAAAGGGATATTCCGTAAAGGTAGATAAGGCTTCCCTTAAAATACCGCCCATATTCGGCCTTATTCAAAGGGTTGGCGGCATTTCTGAGCGCGATATGTTCAACACGTTCAACATGGGCGTTGGCATGAGCATAGTCGTGTCCGCAGCCGATGCTGACAAGGCGCTCGATATTCTTAAGGCAAACGGCGAGGATGCCTACATAATAGGCAAGGTTGTTGAAAGCAGCGAGGGTGTTATCATTGAATAACGCGAAAAAAATAGTTGTGCTTGTATCCGGCGGCGGCACCAATCTGCAGGCGCTTATAAACGCGCAGAACGCGGGTGAGCTCGGGTGCGGCAAAATCAGCTGCGTAATATCATCAAAAGCGGACGCTTACGCGCTTACAAGGGCCGAAAACGCGGGCATAAAAACCCGCGTGATAATCCGAAAGGATTATGCGGACATAGCTTCATACAGCCTGGCGATACGGGATGCCCTTATTGAAGAAGGGGCGGATCTTGTGGTTTACGCCGGCTTTATGATAATACTTGACGAAAGCGTATATCAGGCGTTTCCCAACAAGATGATAAACGTGCATCCGGCGCTTATCCCTTCATTTTGCGGAAAAGGGTACTACGGACTGCACGTGCATGAGGAGGCGCTGAAAAAAGGCGTTAAGGTTTCGGGAGCGACGGTTCACTTTGTAACCGCTGAATGCGACGCCGGCCCCATTATACTGCAAAAGGCGGTTGAGGTGGCCGATGACGACACGCCCGAAACCCTTCAAAGGCGCATTATGGAGCAGGCCGAGTGGCAGATACTGCCCCGCGCCGTAAGGCTTTTTTGTGAGGACAGAATAAGCGTTGAAAACGGAATAGTTCGCATTAAGCAACAGGAGGGCTAATACAGTGGAAATCAAAACAATTGAGCAGGAACTGAAGTCTTTGGCTTATCACGGCAGAGGAATTATTTTGGGCAAAAGCGCGGACGGCAAAAAGGCCGTTATCGCGTATTTTATAATGGGCCGCAGCGAAAACAGCCGCAACCGCGTATTTATCGAGGACGGCGACGGCATACGCACGCAGGCATTTGACGAATCGAAGATGGTTGACCCGCACCTTATCATATACGCGCCCGTTCGAGTGCTTGGCAACAAAACAATTGTTACAAACGGCGACCAGACGGACACCGTTTACGATATGATGGACAAGCAGATGACATTTGAGCAGGCGCTGCGTACGCGCGAGTTTGAGGACGATGCCCCGAACTACACCCCGAGGATTTCCGGCATTGTGCACCACGAAAACGGCAATATGAACTTTGCCCTCTCCATTCTTAAATCCGCCGAGGGAGACGGCTCAAGCTGCGAAAGATACACCTACGCTTACTCCAATCCCCTGCCCGGCAAGGCAAAGTTTATACATACCTACAAATGCGAGGGCAATCCCCTGCCAAGCTTTGAGGGCGAACCGAAAACGCTTGAACTGCCCGATGCGGACATAGACACACTGACAAACACCATTTGGACCAATCTTAACGAAAATAACAAGGTATCCCTTTTTGTAAGGTATATAGACCTTATGAGCGGAAAGCACGAATCAAGGATTATCAACAAGAATAAATAAGGAGAACGGGAATGACTGAATTTGAACTGAAATACGGCTGCAACCCCAACCAGAAGCCCGCTAAGATATACATGAAAGACGGCAGCGACCTGCCGATAGAGATACTTAACGGCAAGCCCGGCTACATCAATTTTCTTGACGCGTTCAATTCCTGGCAGCTTGTAAAGGAGCTTAAGGAGGCGCTTAATATGCCCGCCGTGGCTTCTTTTAAGCACGTTAGCCCCACCTCCGCGGCGGTAGGCATTCCCCTTCCCGAGAAGCTTAAAAAGGCCTGCTTTGTTGACGACATAGATGGGCTTGATGAATCCCCTCTCGCCTGCGCCTATGCCCGCGCCCGCGGCACGGACCGCCTGTGCTCCTTTGGTGACTGGGTGGCGCTTTCCGATGTTTGCGACGTTACAACGGCAAAGCTTATAAAGCGCGAGGTTTCAGACGGCATTATTGCCCCCGGCTATGAGCCCGAGGCGCTTGAAATTTTGAAATCAAAAAGGAAGGGCGGCTACAACATAGTAAAAATCGACCCCGATTACGTGCCGGAGGTTCAGGAAACCAAGCAGGTATTCGGCGTTACGTTCGAACAGGGCAGAAACAACTTTAAGATAAACCGAGAGCTTTTGACAAACATAGTAACGGCCAATAAGGATTTGCCCGAAAGCGCGGTGCGCGACCTTATAGTGGCGCTTATAACGCTTAAATACACCCAGTCCAACTCCGTTTGCTACGCTGTTGACGGGCAGGCCATAGGCGTGGGCGCGGGCCAGCAATCGCGCATTCACTGCACCCGCCTGGCCGGAACCAAGGCGGACACCTGGTTTTTAAGGCAGCATGAAAAGGTGCTCAATCTGCCGTTCAAGGCGGAGATAGCAAGGCCCGTTCGCGACAACATAGTGGACGGCTACATTAACCAGAACGAGGAGGACGTTTGCGCGGACGGCATTTGGCAGAATTACTTTACCGCCAAGCCCGAGCGCTTTACGCAGGAAGAGCAGAAAGCCTACCTTGCGAAAATTGACGGCGTTGCGCTCGGCTCGGACGCGTTCTTCCCGTTTGACGATAATATTGAGCGCGCAAGGCGCAGCGGCGTGAAATACGTTGCGGAGCCCGGTGGTTCCATAAGGGACGACTCGGTTATAGAATGCTGCAACAAATACGGCATGGTTATGGTATTCACCGGAATGCGCCTGTTCCATCATTGATATTCAAACGGAGTTAATATGAACATATTAGTCGTAGGCGGCGGCGGCAGAGAGCACGCCATTATAAAAAAGCTGAAAGAAAATAAAACCGTGGAGCGTATTTACGCCCTGCCCGGCAACGGCGGCATAGCCCGCGACGCACAATGCGTAAACATTTCGGCTACGGATATAAACGCAATAGTTGAATTCGCGCTTGAAAACAAAATAGATTATGCCGTTGTCGCGCCGGACGATCCGCTGGTGCTTGGCTGCGTGGACGCGCTTAACGAAAAGGGTATTCCCTGCTTCGGGCCGAATAAGGCGGCGGCGATAATTGAAGGCAGTAAGGTATTTTCCAAAAACCTTATGAAGAAATACGGAATTCCTACCGCCGCGTACGAGGTATTTGACAGCGCAGAAAAAGCGCTTGAGTACCTTGAAACCGCGCCGATTCCTACGGTAATCAAGGCGGACGGTTTGGCACTCGGCAAGGGCGTTATCATAGCCGAAAGCCGCGACGAGGCAAAAGATGCCGTTATATCCATTATGCAGGACAAGCGCTTTGGCAAAAGCGGCGACAGCATAGTTATAGAAGAATTTTTGACCGGGCCGGAGGTTTCCGTTCTCTCGTTTACGGACGGCAACGTTGTGGTTCCGATGGTTTCCTCAATGGACCACAAGCGCGCCTGCGACGGCGATACCGGGCTTAATACCGGCGGCATGGGAACAATCGCCCCCAACCCGTATTACACGGACAAGATTGCCGATGAGTGCATGAAAACCATTTTTCTGCCCACTATACGCGCCATGAAGGCCGAGGGCAGAACGTTTAAGGGCTGCCTGTACTTTGGCCTTATGCTTACGCCGACAGGGCCAAAGGTAATTGAGTATAACTGCCGCTTCGGCGACCCGGAGGCGCAGGTTGTGCTGCCGCTTCTTGAAAGCGACCTGCTCACGGTTATGCAGGCCACAACAAACGGAACGCTTGACAAAACCGAGGTTAAGTTCAGCCGCAAGCACGCCTGCTGCGTTATAATGGCATCAAAAGGCTACCCCGCCTCTTACGAAAAGGGTTTTGAGATTACAATTCCCGATGATATTTTTGCCGACACATATATTGCCGGCGCAAAGCTTACAAACGGCAGGCTTGTTACAAGCGGCGGCAGAGTTCTTGGCGTTGTAAGCATTGACGATACGTTAAAGGGCGCGATTGAAAGTTCCTACGCCAAGGTTAAAAAAATTCATTTTGAAAACAGTTACTGCCGCAGCGACATAGGAGCCAGGGCTTTGAAAGCAAGGGAGGAAAACTGATGGTTTACAGAGTATACGTTGAAAAGAAAAAAGAACTTGCCAATGAAGCGAAGGGTCTTCTGAACGAGGCAAGGAATCTTCTTGGCATAACCAGCCTTAAGGATGTTCGCGTTTTCAATCGCTACGATGCCGAAAACATCACAAGCGAGCTTTTTGATTACGCCATCAAAACCGTTTTTTCGGAGCCGCAGCTTGATATAGCCACCTCCGAAATAGAAACCGGCGACGCCACGGTTTTCGCGAGCGAGTATCTGCCCGGTCAGTTTGATCAGCGCGCCGATTCCGCGGCGCAGTGCATACAGATTATATCCCAGGGTGAGCGCCCGGTAATACGCTCCGCTAAGGTTTACGCCCTTTACGGCGAGCTTAGCGACAAGGATATAGCCGAAATCAAAAAATACGTTATAAACCCGGTTGAGGCGCGCGAGGCGGCACTTACGCTGCCCGAAACACTCGCCGTAAAATACGACATACCCACAACCGTTAAAACGCTTGACGGCTTCCTTTCGCTTGACCGCGCGGGGCTTGAAAAGCTTGTGAAGGACATGGGCCTTGCGATGGACGCGGACGACATAGCCTTCTGCCAGAATTATTTTAAGAGCGAAAACCGCGAGCCGACCATTACCGAGATACGCATGATAGACACCTACTGGTCGGATCACTGCCGCCATACAACGTTTTTAACCGTTATAGACGGGGTAAAATTTGAGGATGAGCTTTTGCAGAAGGCATACGATGAGTATATAGCCGTGCGCAAGGAGCTTGGGCGCACAAAGCCCGTGTGCCTTATGGACATAGCGACCATAGCCGTTAAATATCTTAAAAAGCAGGGCAAGCTTGATAAGCTTGACGAATCGGAAGAAATAAACGCCTGCACGGTTAAAATAAACGTTGATGTAGACGGCGTAAGCGAACCCTGGCTTCTGCTTTTCAAAAATGAAACGCACAACCACCCCACCGAGATTGAGCCCTTCGGCGGCGCCGCAACCTGCGTTGGCGGCGCGATACGCGATCCGCTTTCCGGCCGCGCTTATGTTTACGGCGCTATGCGCGTAACAGGTGCCGCGGACCCCACGGTGCCGGTAAGCGAAACGATACCCGGCAAGCTTCCCCAGCGCAAAATAGTAACAACCGCCGCCGCGGGATATTCCTCCTACGGCAACCAGATAGGCCTTGCTACCGGCATAGTGGACGAGATTTATCACCCCGGCTACGCCGCAAAGCGCATGGAAATAGGCGCGGTTATTGCGGCAGCGCCGGCAGAAAACGTGCGCCGTGAGGTTCCCGCCCCCGGAGACAGGGTTATACTTTTAGGCGGCAGCACGGGACGCGACGGCATAGGCGGCGCGACAGGCGCATCAAAGGCGCACACCGTGCAATCCGTTGAAACCTGCGGAGCGGAGGTTCAGAAGGGCAACGCTCCCGAGGAGCGCAAGCTGCAGCGGCTTTTCCGCAACAGTAAGGCCACAAGGATGATAAAGCGCTGCAATGACTTTGGCGCGGGCGGCGTTTCCGTTGCCATAGGCGAGCTTGCGGACGGACTTGAAATAGACCTGAACGCCGTTCCCAGAAAATACGAGGGCCTTGACGGCACGGAAATAGCGATAAGCGAATCCCAGGAGCGCATGGCGGTTGTTGTTGAAGCGAAGAATGTTGATGCGTTCTTGGCTTTGGCTGCCGAGGAAAACCTGCAGGCCTGCCCCGTTGCGGTTGTAAAGGAAGAGCCCAGGCTTGTAATGAACTGGAACGGCAACAAAATTGTTGATATAAGCCGCGAGTTCCTTAATTCAAACGGCTCTGACAAGCATATAGTTATCACTCCCGCCGCACCCAAGGCCTTTGGCAAAACAATCGAGGGCGGATTCGCGGACAATTATAAAAAGCTTGCGGACGACCTTAATATCTGCTCCAAGCGCGGCCTTTCGGAGCGGTTTGACTCCACCATAGGCGCGGGCACGGTGCTTATGCCCTTTGGCGGAAAGAATCAGCTTACGCCTATTCAGGCCATGGTTCAGAAAATTTCCGTTGAGAAAAAGCACACCGACGATTGCTCCCTTATGTCCTGGAGCTACAATCCGTTTATAGCGGAAAAGAGCCCCTACCACGGCGCGTATTTGGCCGTTGTTGAATCCGTTGCCAAGCTTATAGCCACGGGCGCAAAGTTTGAGGACGTATATCTTACGTTCCAGGAATACTACGAAAAGCCCGGCACGGACGGCAAACGCTGGGGCAAGCCCCTTGCGGCGCTTCTTGGCGCGTTTAAGGCGCAAAAGGAACTCGGCATAGCCGCGATTGGCGGCAAGGACTCCATGAGCGGCTCTTTTGAAAAGCTTGATGTTCCGCCGACGCTTGTATCCTTTGCCGTAACAACCGAAAAGGTTAATAATATCGTATCCCCCGAATTTAAGGCGGCCGGAAACAAGCTTATTATGCTTAAGCCCGAATACGATGAGTCCACCGGCCTTCCTAAAGCCGAGTCCGTAATAGCGACATTTAACAAGGTTACCGAGCTTATGCGCTCGGGCAAGGCGGTATCCGCCTACACCCCCGGCCTTGGCGGCATAGCTGAGGCGGTTATGAAAATGTGCTTCGGCAACGGCTTAGGATTTAAGTTTGAAAATAGTCTTAGCATTGATAAGCTTTTCGGCTATGCTTACGGCTCATTCCTGCTTGAAGTTAATGAGGATGTTCCCGGTTCCGTAACAATAGGCACCGTTACCGACGACGGAAAGATATCGCTCGGCGGTGAAAGCGTTGCGCTCAATGACCTGCTCGGCATTTATGAAAACAAGCTTGAATCGGTTTACAGCTGCAACATACCCGATACAAAAGCCCCCATGCAAAACTTTGAGTACAGGGCAAGCTCTTATCCCTCCCCCGCCGTTAAGGTCGCGAAGCCCAAGGTATTGATTCCCGCTTTCCCGGGAACCAACTGCGAGTTTGACAGCGCCAAGGCCGTGCGCGACGCGGGCGCGGAGCCTGAAATTATAGTTATAAACAATCTTTCCGCCGCGGGCATACAGTCAAGCGTTGAAAAGTTCGCAAACGAGCTTAAATCCGCGCAGATGGTATTTATCCCAGGCGGCTTCTCCGGCGGTGACGAGCCGGACGGCAGCGGAAAATTCATTACCGCGTTCTTCAGGAACGCCGCAATTAAAGAAGGTGTCAGCAATCTTCTTGAAAAGCGGGACGGACTGATGTGCGGCATCTGCAATGGTTTCCAGGCGCTTATAAAGCTTGGCCTTGTGCCCTACGGCAAGATTATAGATACGGACGAAAACTGCCCCACGCTTACGTTTAACACGATAGCGCGCCATCAGTCGCGCATAGTTCGCATACGCGTGGCATCAAATAAGTCTCCCTGGCTTTCGCTTACAAACGTGGGCGATGTTTACAGCGTGCCTATTTCGCACGGTGAAGGACGTTTCTTAGCCAGCGAGGAGCTTATAAAAAAGCTTGCCGCAAACGGCCAGATAGCAACGCAGTATGTTGATTTTTCCGGCAACGCCTCAAGTGACGTTCACTTTAACCCGAACGGCTCAATGTACGCCATAGAGGGAATAACCTCCCCCGACGGGCGCGTATTCGGCAAAATGGGCCACAGTGAGCGCATAGGCAGCGGACTTTATAAGAACGTGCCGGGCGAATACAACATTCGCATGTTCGAGGCGGCTGTTAAATACTTCAAATAAAGCTATCGGAGTGTGAGTTATGGCGTATTTATCGGATATTGAAATCGCGCAGCGGTGCGAAATGCGGCCCATTGACGAAATAGCCAAGGCGGCGGGCATTGACGAAAAATATATTGAGCACTACGGCAAATACAAGGCGAAAATAGATTTGGCCTTAATGAACGACGTAAAGCGCGAAAACGGCAAGCTTGTGCTTGTAACCGCTATAACCCCTACCCCCGCGGGTGAAGGCAAAACCACAACCACCATAGGCCTTTCAGACGGCCTTAAGCGAATAGGCAAAAAGGTTGTGGTTGCCTTGCGCGAACCGTCTTTGGGGCCGGTATTCGGCGTTAAGGGCGGCGCTGCCGGCGGCGGCTATGCGCAGGTTGTGCCCATGGAGGATATAAACCTGCACTTTACAGGCGATTTTCACGCCATAGGCGCGGCCAACAACCTGCTTGCCGCGATGCTTGATAACCATATTCAGCAGGGCAACTCGCTTGGCATTGACCCAAGGAAGATAACATGGAAGCGCTGCGTTGATATGAACGACCGCCAGCTGCGCTTTATAGTGGACGGTTTGGGCGGCAAGGCCAACGGCACCCCGCGCGAGGACGGGTTTGAGATTACGGTTGCAAGCGAGATAATGGCAATATTCTGCCTGTCAAGCTCCATAAGCGACCTTAAGGAACGCCTGTCCAAAGTAATAGTTGCCTATACATACGACGATATGCCCGTAACCGCAGGCGATTTGAAGGCGGTAGGCGCCATGACGGCCCTGCTTAAGGACGCGATTAAGCCAAACCTTGTGCAGACGCTTGAGGGTACGCCCGCGCTTGTGCACGGCGGACCTTTCGCCAACATAGCGCACGGCTGCAACTCCGTTACGGCCACAAAGCTTGCGCTTAAGCTCAGCGACTACACGGTTACCGAGGCAGGCTTCGGAGCCGATTTGGGCGCGGAGAAATTCCTTGATATAAAGTGCCGCACAGCAGGGCTTACGCCGAGCGCGGTTGTGATAGTGGCTACAGTGCGCGCGCTTAAAATGCACGGCGGGCTTGACAAGAAGGAGCTTGGTTCAGAGGACCTGGAGGCTCTTGAAAAGGGCATACCGAACCTGCTGCGCCATGTATCCAACATTAAAAACGTATATAAGCTGCCCTGCGTGGTTGCGGTTAACCGTTTCCCCACGGATACGGACCGCGAGATTGAGTTTATAATCGACAAATGCAGGGAACTGGGCGTTAATACCGTGCTTTCCACGGTTTGGGCCGAAGGCGGCAAGGGCGGAGAGGCGCTCGCGCGCGAGGTTGTGCGCCTTTGTGAGGAAGAGCAGGGCGATTTCACCTATTCCTACGATCTTGACGGCACTATTGAGGAAAAGATTGAAGCTATCGTAAAAAGGATTTACGGCGGCGACGGAATAACCGTTATGCCGTCCGCAAAGGCTCAAATATCAAGGCTCACCGCGCTTGGCTTTGATAAGCTGCCGGTTTGCATAGCCAAAACGCAATACAGCTTTTCCGATGATCCCTCTAAGCTTGGCGCGCCCAAAGGCTTTACCGTTACGATTAAAAACGTTAAGGTTTCCGCCGGCGCGGGCTTTATAGTGGTTATGACGGGAGATATTCTTACAATGCCCGGCCTTCCCAAGGTACCCGCCGCGGAGCGCATAGACGTTGACGAAAACGGAAAAATAACAGGCTTGTTCTAAGCCAAGATTACAAAAACACAAAGCAGGCACCCGGTTGGATGCCTGCTTTTTGAATTTATTCTGTTTTGTTTAATTTACCTTGCCACGAAGAACATGGCGGCGAACAGAGCGCCTATTATCCAGGTGCCTACGTTTATTTCCTTTACCTTGCCGGTAAGTATCTTTACGAATATGTAGGTGGTAAGGCCAAAGGCGATGCCGTAGGAAATATTATAGGTGAAGGGCATGCAGGCCATGGTCATGAACGCGGGCAGAGCGGCGGTGGGGTCGCTCCAGTCAACATCCTTCACGCCGCCAATCATAAGAATGCCAACATAAATGAGGGACGCGGCGGTTGCGCAGCTGGGCACAAGCGCGGCTATGGGCGCGAAGAACATGGCGATGAAGAACATGGCCGCGGCGAATATGGAGGTAAGGCCGGTACGGCCGCCCTCGGCTATGCCGGCGGAGGATTCAACGAACGTGGTAACGGTTGAAGTGCCGCAGATTGCGCCAAAGCAGGTGGCGGCGGCATCGGCGAACATGGCGCGGTTCATATTGGGAACGTTGCCGTCCTTATCAAGCAGGTTGCCAACTGAGCAGGCACCGTAGAGCGTGCCAAGGGTATCGAACATATCTATCATGCAGAAAGCAAGCATGGTGGATATGAATGTCGCAATAAAGCTTCCGGCGCCGTTAGCGGCGATGAAGGCGGAGAAATCAAAGCCCTCGGTAAATACCTTGCAGAAAGCGAGATCAAAGAAATCGCGGAAGGGCTGGATTATATTGAAAGACAGGCTGCCCTGCAGGGTGGTGGCGTAGAAGTCCTCAACCGTTATAAGGCCAAGCACATAGTAAACAACCGCGGCACCCAATATGCCGTAAAATACCGCGCCGCGAACCTTTCTTTGGGACATGGCGGCTATGGCTATAATGGCGAATATGGTTATGAGCAGGGGCATTATCTCGGCCCAGGTGGTGTGGCCGAAGAATACATTGAATGAATGCAGGTCAACAAGCGTTGAATCGCTGTTTACCACTATGCCGCAGTTCTGCATGCCGAGGAAGGCTATAAACAGGCCAATGCCCGGCGCGATGGCGGACTTAACGGCCTTGGGGATAGCGTTGAATATAATGCTGCGAAGGCCGGTAACGGTAAGAATAAGGAATACTATACCATCGACCAGAACCATAACAAGGGCGTTAGCATAGGTAAAGTTCATGCCGATGCATACCGAATAAACAAAGAATGCGTTGAGGCCCATGCCGGAAGCCTGAGCAAGCGGCAGATTTGAAAGCAGACCTATAAGAACCGTTCCGAATACGGCGGATATCGCGGTTGCGATATATACCGCGTTGTAATAACCGTCTCCCAACGTAGCAAACATACCGGCGTTTACCATAAGTATGTAAGCCATTGCCATAAACGTTGTTACGCCGGCGCCAAGCTCCGTGCGCACAGTTGTTCCGTGCTGTTTAAGGTTAAACATTTTTCCTCCTGCGTGGGCTGTTTTCGTTTTTGCCCAACAAGGACTGATTATACCAAACAAGTTCCCTATAATCAATACAAATAGCCTTTCATAATAAAAAAGACGATACCAATATAGCATCGTCTTATGGTAATTTGTGCTTTATTCGGTTATTTCCGGCGCAACGTCAACGCTTTCATCATAGTTTATCGTAAAATCAAGATCCGTTACGCTCATATCCGTGGGTACCTGAGCGTAAAGCGTGGTTGTCCCGGGCTGAAGCGAAAGCAGGTACTGGCCGTCCTGCGTCTGCAGCCTGCACTCGGCCACGATTTCGCCCGTTTCGTCCGTAAACTGCATATACAGGGCGCAAAGTATTGCCTTGGGGTATGTGCTTACCGCCTGCATATCAACAAATGTATCCTCTTCCTGCTCATACACCTGTATGTTTTCAAAGGATATGTAGCGCTTATAATGGTCGCTGCCGGTTATGAACGCGCCCAGCTCGTCATATACATCAATCTGCTGCACCGCTTCGGGCGTAGGCTCGGGGGTTGGCTCCGCTGTCGCCTCAGGCGTTGGCGTGGGCTGCTCCTCGATGGGCGTTTCCACTATTTCTTCCGCGTCCGGCGGTATTGTTGAATCGGGATCAATCGTGCTTTCAAAGCGCACGCAGCCGCAGAGAGTCAGCGCCGCGAAAAGCGCCGCCAGCAACGGCATCAGCTTAGTTTTTCTTAGGCGCATTGCGCAGCTCCTCTATCAGTTTCTGCTTAAGGGTGTAAAGCTCGTCGCTCAGGTCCACCTTATACACATGCGGATTCATAAGGCGCTTGCTCTCCTCCCAGAATGTTGAAAGCTCCGCCTTGGCATAGCGCTGAATATCAACCATATCGGGGCATTCGTAAACCTGCTTGCCGTCTATGAACAGCGGCACAAGAAGCTCCTTTACGTTGTAATCATACAGCGTTTTTGATTTGTATCTCTGCTCGGGGTGATATATGGTGAACGGATTTGTAAAATCAAGCTCCTCGCCCTCAAGCGCTATAAGGTCCGCCAAAGCCATGCCGGACGTGTTGCTGTAAAAACGATAAACCTTCTTGTAGCCGGGGTTAGTCATCTTTACAACGTTTTCGCTCAGCTTAATCTTCGGCACCATTTTGCCGTCAACCGTCTCCGCCGCCATTTTGTATACGCCGCCCAAAGCCGGGAAATCCATAGACGTGATAAGCTTTGTTCCCACGCCCCAAAGGTCTATTTTGGCGCCCTGCGCCTTAAGGTCCCTTATAACGTTTTCGTCAAGGTCACCGCTTGCGCATATCTTTGTCTCCGCAAAGCCCGCATCGTCAAGCATTACCCTGGCGCGCTTTGAAAGATAGGCAAGGTCGCCGGAATCCATGCGGATACCGACCGGCTTATGCCCCTTTGCCTTAAGCTCATTGAACACCTTTATGGCGTTCGGCACGCCGCTGCGAAGGGTGTCGTAGGTATCAACAAGCAGCATGCAGCTGTCCGGGAATATATCGGCATAGGCACGGAAAGCGTCAAGCTCCGTGGGGAAGCTCATAACCCAGCTGTGCGCGTGAGTGCCGGACACGGGAACGGAGCACATTTCGCCCGTAAGCACATTGCTGGTGCTGGAGCAGCCGCCTATCATTGCGGCGCGCGCGCCGTATATGCCGGCATCGGGGCCCTGAGCGCGCCTTAAGCCGAACTCCATAACGCTGTCCCCCGCCGCGGCGTACACAACCCTTGCGGCCTTGGTGGCAATAAGCGTTTGGTGATTAACAAGGTTCAAAAGAGCCGTTTCAACAAGCTGTGCCTGCATTATGGGTGCCTTTACCCTAATAAGCGGCTCATACGGGAACACAACCGTGCCCTCCGGCATGCCGTATATTTCGCCGGTAAAGCGCATCTGCTCAAGCACCTTCAAAAAGCCTTCGTCAAAAAGCTTGAGCGAACGCAGATATTCTATATCCTCCGGAGCGAAATGAAGATCGTTTATATATTCTATAACCGATTCTGTGCCAGCCATAATGGCATAGGCGCTGTTGTCCCGCTGGCGATAGAACAGATCGAACACCGCCTCGTTTTTATCCATGCCGCATTTGTAGTAGCCGTACATCATGGTAAGCTGATACAAATCCGTCATCATCGTAAGGTTGCGCGCTGAGCTTATATCTTTCATTTACTCTTTATCCTCGCTGTCCTTATTTTCTTCTTTTTCACCGTGGTCGCAGCAATCGCACTCGCATTCCTGCTTTTCGTTCTCACCGTGGTCACAGCAATCGCATTCACATTCCTGCTTTTCATCCTCACCGTGGTCGCAGCAATCGCATTCGCATTCCTGCTTTTCGTCCTCACCATGGTCGCAGCAG
>CAZRHS010000001.1:77876-135026 GCA_964600045.1 uncultured Clostridium sp. | reverse complement strand
GTCGCAGCAATCGCATTCGCATTCCTGCTTTTCGTCCTCACCATGGTCGCAGCAGCAGCACTCGCATTCGGTATTTTCGCCATCCTCGCTTACCGCTATGGGTTTGGGCCACATAAGGCGGCCTTCCTTCTTTTCGCGGATTGTGCGGATTATAAGGAACGCCAGCACGCCTATGAACAGCGCGAAGCTGAGCGCCTGCGATACCCTTACGCCATCCGTAAGGCCCGCCGCGGAGGGCTTGATAAGCCAAAGGCTGTCCCCGCGGAGTCCCTCAACGAACATGCGCTCGAATGAATAAAGCAGAGCGTAAAGGAAGAACGTATCGCCATCGTGCTTGGCGCGCTTGCGAAGAAGCCACAGCACTATGAATACGATAAAGCACCACATGGATTCATAAAAGAATGTTGCAAGGTGCAGATGCCCGCCGTTTGCCGCCGTTGCGCAGGCCGTGCAGACTGCATTGTCAAAATAATGCGTACCCTCTATGGCAACGCTTATCGGGAAATAACCAAGTATAGGATGGGCGGCAAGCATTTCCTGCGTTACGGGCAGGCCGAACGCCTCCTGATTAAAGAAGTTGCCCCAACGGCCCATCGCCTGGCCCAGCACAAGGCCCGGAGCAATTATATCCGCAAGTGTAAGGAAGCGAATTTTTCTGACCTTTGCGAATATGAACGCCGCAAGCAGGCCGCCTATCACGGCGCCGTATATGGCAAGGCCGCCGCGCCACACATACAGTATTGTTATGGGATCCTGCAGATAGCTGTCCAGCTCAAAAAGAACGTAATAGAGCCTCGCTCCCACAACGCCCGAGGGGATTACAACGAGGCACATGTCTATAACAGTGTCCTTTTTAAGCTTTTTGCGTTTTTCCTCGCTGTACGCTATGCATACGGCAATTATCATGGCAACGGCCATTATTACGCCGTACCAGTATATGTCCTTTCCAAAAAGGGTGAACGCCACCCTATCCGGCATGCTCATCAAAAAATACCCTCCTATGATGATTAGTTAATATTGCGCACTCCGTTTTGTCTAATTATACACGCTTGTCTTTTATGGGGCAACTCCGCCTATATCGACCAGCGTTTCCGCCGCGGCGGAATCCTGCTTATTAAAGTAATAGGTGTATATTTCCTCCGCCGCGCTAACGCTCCACGCGCCCGCGTAACCAGAAGGAATGCATATTACTATAACAAGCTCCGCCTCGCCCTCACGCGGGGTATAGGATACGAACCAGCTTGTGTTCTCTATATCTATCGAGTTCATACCTATCTGGGCCGAACCGGTTTTACCGGCAATCCTATCCAGATATTTTTCTATAAATTCCTCGGAGAATTTATCGGCCGCCGTGCCGTGGTCCTCCGCGGACACAACGCCCGTAAGTCCCTGCTTTACAGCCGTCCAAAGGGCATCCCATTCCTCGTTATCCTCGCCTATTGTGCCGTATACATCGGCGTTTATGTCCTCAATAACGTTGCCGCTCTTGTCAACTATTCTGTCCACTATGTTCGCGTCGTACACCGTGCCCTCGTTGGCTATGGCGCTTATGTAGCGCGCAACGGCTATTGGCGTAACAAGCGTGGTGCCCTGGCCGAAGCCCGCTCGTATGGTCTGCGTGGGCTTCCACTGAATTTCGTTAAGCAATGTAACTATTTCGCTTGTCCAGTTCTGCGTTATGCTGTAGCCTTCGGGTATGCCAAGTTCATCGCTCATTATCCTTCTTATGTCGGGGCCCTTACCGTCAAGGCCGTTGCCGTCCTGCAGCATCATAAGCTTAAGCGCGCAGGATTTTATGGCCTGCTCGTCTATTTCCATGCTGCGGCGCGTAACGTATTCGCGCAGTCTTTCGCGTATGCGGTTGTATATGAGCACGGGCAGGCTCGTTTTTTGCCCGCTTATGCTAAGCTCTCCTTCGCTGTCCGTAAGCTCGTTGTCAAACAATACCTTCTGCCCGCCGCCTACGCCGGAGGTTTCGCCGGTAAGCTCTATGTTTGTTTTTTCGTCAAGGCCGAACTTGCCTATCCATTCGTTCAGCGTATCTATACCCATGCGGTTCGCAAGCTCGCAAAAATAATAGTTGCATGAATATGTAAGCGCCTGGGTAAGGTTTATGTTTGCGTGCGCGCTATGGTCGCGGTAGCTCCAGCAGCGCGGCGCGCCCTGCTTCTGAACAACCGTTTTGCCGTCTTCATCAACGGAATAGAAATAGTAATAGCCGCTGTCGCCATGGTCGTTTACTATTTCGTCTATTTCAACCACGCCCTCGCTTACGCCCGCAACCGCCGTAAGCGGCTTAAATATTGAACCCGGGGCGTAGCGCGCGGAAACAGCCTTGTTCCTAAGCGGGGTAGTGTCGTTCGCTTCCTCTCCGAAAAGGTACTCGCTCTGCTCACTCGTAAGGCCCTGAGTGAACCAGTTCGGGTCATAAGAAGGATAGCTTGCGCTCGCAAGCACCTCGCCGTTTCTCGGGTCCATAACGACTATTGCGCCGGTTGATGCAAGGTCTATATCCTTGCCCTGATATTTTTGCTCGTCCTCGTCCTTAAGCGCGTCCTCGTCTATAAGTTCCTGCTCCTGCTCCCTTATTTTTTCAATAAGGGTACTCAGCGCGTTTTCGCACACGGTTTGAAGCTCTATGTCTATCGTAAGCATAACGTCGTTGCCGTCGGTCGCCTCAACATACGAAAGCTCCCTTGTTATGCTAAGGTTTTTGTTTATTTCAACCTCTCTTTTGCCCTGATGCTCCTCCGTGGCGCCGGTAAGGTAGGCCTCCATTGTGTACTCAACGCCGGATACACCTATATAGTCATCGTTTGAATAGCCCATATCCGTCATCTTCACGCGGTAGTCGCCATCGTCACCCAGCTGATATGTTCCGTCGTCATTTTTAAGATAATAGGGCTCAAGCTGCTCGCGCGTATATCCCATTGCCACAAGCTTTGATGCGCTTACCGTATCGGCGCTGCGGGAAAGATAGCCCACTATGTGCGCCGCGGTTTCGCCGCGCGGGTATACTCGCGTTGTGCTCTGCGCTATCTGCACGCCCACAAGCTCGCTTGAGCGCTCAACAATTTCGCTCACAACCTCCTGACTTACGTTGTACGCTATGGTTATGGGCTCGTAGGCGCGGTAGTTATTCAGGTTTATTTCCTGGCGTATGGATATTACCTTTATTGCCTGCTCAAATGTATACTCCTCGGGAATATACCACGTTTTTCTAAGGTAATTGTAGGCGTATTCAGCCGTTGGCCAAAGATCCATGTTCCACTTTGTGGTGTCGTTTGGGTATTCCTCGTAAGCGGGGTCGTTTATTGTAAGGTACATGCCCTGGCAAAAGTTTTTGTACCTTATGCGCCTTACGCGCTCTATCGCCTCGCTGCTTTCAACGCCGCTTATGCGCCAATCGTAGGCTATTTCGCCGTTTTCATCCATTACTATATAGGATGTGTCTATCGTCTCGCCGCCGCTTTTTTCTATTATCTCAATCGCTTTTATTATGGATTCGGTATATACGGCGGAGTCGTAGCTTGTGCGGTTGTCCGCATCGCGCAGAAATTCCACGTTGTAGCAGGTTTCACTGTATGCCAACACAACGCCGTTTCTATCAAGTATTCTGCCGCGCTCACCCTTTATGTCTATGGTTTGCGTGGAGCGGCTTTCGGCCTTTGATGCCCAGGTTTCGCCCTCCTCAATAGTAAGTACGCCCAGGCGATATATAAGCGCGCCCATCATGGCAAGCATAAGCACGCACACTATAATTATTCGGGAAATAGGCTTCTTCATTTTGCTCCTCCCGGTTTGCGGCCCTCATGCTCATAGTTTCGTTCCGCCCTCAGCTGGCTTGCGAACACACGGCGCAAAAGCGCGTGCAAAAGCATGCAAAGCGCCGCGCTCATAAGGGCGCAGGGCAGTATATATGTTCCGAGCACGGTGAAAAAGCCGAACTCGGCCCCTCTTATCGAGCTTGCCGCGGCCATTACGCATTCCTTGAAAATAGCTCCTACCGCCGCCACAAGCGCCGGTATTA
This sequence comes from uncultured Clostridium sp., assembly GCA_964600045.1. Classification (GTDB taxonomy): domain Bacteria; phylum Bacillota; class Clostridia; order Christensenellales; family CAG-138; genus Phil1. Next base: position 130,996 of record CAZRHS010000001.1, on the reverse strand, counting down.
TTATATTATCCGCATAGTATTTTTGATAAAACGCGCCGCCCAATATTCCGGCGAACATATATCCCATCGCGCTAAGCCCCACCATAGGCGAATAAAGCACATCCGCTATAAGCCCGACAACAAGGCCGAATATGCCCGCGTTCTTCATGCCTAAAAGCACGCCCAGCGAAGCCGTAAGCGCCATTATGGCATCCGGCCTTATTCCGCTTATGTTCACCCGGGCAAACAGAACCGAATCAAGATAAAGCCCCACCGCCGCAGCTATAACAATGTATAACCTTCGCATGGGCTTACTCCTCTCCCGTCTTTTCTACAAGCACCAAAACCTCTTCAAGGTGGCCAAAGTCAACCGCGGGCTCTATTATGGCGTTTGCCTGAGTGCCCTCGGCGGAGCTTCTGGTAACCTCTGTTACCGTGCCCACGACTACGGACTTTGGGAATATGCTGCTCATGCCGCTTGTAACTATTTTGTCTCCCGGCACAAGGTCGTAGCCAGATGGCAGATAGTAAAGCTCCAGCTGATTGTCGCTTGTTGCGCTGAACGCGCCGCGCACAACGCCAATATCCCTTGTGCGCTCAACCATAACGCTTACCTCGCTTGAAGGATCAATTATGGCCGTTACCTTGCTCCAGTTCGCGCCAACCTCTATTATTCTGCCTATGAGCCCGTCCGCGCAGACAACGCTCATGTCTTTTTCTATGCCCTGATTGCGCCCGGCGTTTATCGTAAACGTTTCAAACCAAACACCCTGGCTGTTTCCCGTTACAACGGCGGTAACGTAATCGTAATTATCAAGCGTTTCAACATAGTTGAGCAGTTTTTTAAGCCGCTCGTTTTCAGCCTGCAGGGTTGAGTTTTCCTCCTCCGCCTGCTCAAGCTGCGCCATGCGCACCTGCAGCTGCTCAAGCTCCTTATCCGCGTCGCTTGTTTTGAACACGCGCTGGAAAAAATCTATTATGCTGTCCGAAGCCTTTGCCGCGAATGTCTGCACGGGCTGAATTATTGAGCCGAGCGCGCTTTCCACCCACGATACCGACCTGTCCGACGCGGACACAAACGCCAGTATTCCAAGCAGCACTATTGCCGCAAGCATTATAATCAAAGGCTTATTTTTGAAAAATCCGTGCATTACGGCATCCTTTCCTCAAATTAATCAGTTCATTATAATATTTTGCCGTGTGCCGCGCAATAATATTGCATAAAACGTCACACTAAGTTAAATTAAGCCGCACTGAACCCATGCGTATCCGCGGCTTTTGATAATATTCTATTATTTATGGGCAAGCATCATAAGCGCCTGCACAAGCGCGTCGTCCGCGCGCACGGCGCCGGTAAGCTGCTTTGTTACAACCTCTGTTAAGGCCTCCGCCGCGTTCATAAGCGCACCAAACTGAGCCTTTGAAAGCTTTTTCGCCATGTCGCACACAACCCAGGTGTAGCCGCTGCTTATGCCCATGCGCTCCATTTTTTCTTTATCCGTAAGGTGCATCTCGTTCAGCTTTCGCGCCTGTATTACAAGCTTTGCCTTGTCCCTTAAAAGAATGGAGATGCCCATGGAGTCCTGTCCGCTTTCCTTCAGCGCCTCAAGTGTGCGCATACCGTCCGTGGGGCGGTTTGCTATAAAATGATCGAGCACCGTAAACACAATATAATCAATATCCTTGGTTACGACCTTATTTACAACTTCTCTTGTTATCTCGTTGCCCACGCCCGCGTAAGACGCCGCCTTATCAAGCTCGTTTGTGAGCGAGGCGCAGTCGCACCCGGCAACGGAAACGAAGAACGCCGCCGTTTGCTCGGTTATAGGCGCGTCAAGCGACTTTGCGCGCTTTTGAATATATCTTTTTGCTTCCTGCGGCGTAAGCGGGGTAAAGTTAACGCTGCGGCCAAGCTTTGCCATGGCCTTGGGGAATACGGTTCGCCCGTCCACCTTTCCTTTTACCGAAAAAAGAAGCAGCGTGCTGTCCGGCACTTTTTCAACATATTTTGAAAGCCGCTCCGCCTCCTCTTCCGCAGGCAGTTCCTTGCAGAGCACAACCCTTTTTTCGGCCATGAATGGCAGCGTTTCCGCCGCCGCTATAACGGCATCCGCCTGCGCGGTTTCCAGAATATCCACGTTCAGCGCCCGCATTGCGGGGTCGACAATATTAAGCGCGGAGTTTACGGCATTTTGCCTTAAAAATTCCTCCTCGCCATAAAGCAGATATGCGCCCGCAAGCTCGCGCTTATTTGCGGCCTTTATAAAATCGTTGCGTTCCATGCTTCTATTATATCCAATCAGTTGTATCCGTTCAAGAAAGAATGACTCCCATTACAGCCGCGCCGAGCAGCGAACAGCCCGCGATAAGCTTTTTGTTCCGCTCAAGCAGGCAATATTTTGAAAGCATTATAAGCGCCGCGAAATAAAGAACGCTTACAGCCCCGTTAAAGCCCGAAAGATATATTATGGAGCCCGGCAGCCCCGCCATGGCCGAGCTTACGGCCTCACTCGCGCCGAGCATAAGCCTAGCGGGAACGGCAATCAGCGCACCGAGCGGCATATATACATACGAAAGCGCAAGCGCCACAAGCCCAACGGGCAGCGAAAGCGTTATAAGCGGAACTATGAATATGTTCGCTATAATCGAATATGTGCTGAACGTGCCGAAAAAGGATACCGTAAACGGCAGGGTACCAAGCGTTGCCGCAACGGTTGTGGCAACCGAGGCGAAGGCCTTGGGCATATGCGCCATAATAGGCCCATAGAGCATGGCTATTCCCGCAACCGCTGAGAAGGACAGGCAAAAGCCCGCCGAATATATGCTTAGCGGCTGAACCGCGACTATTATCAAAAAGGCCAGCGAAAGGGCGGATGCCGTGTCGCTTCGCCTCAGGCAGAGCGGCGCGAACAGAATGCACATAAACATTATGGCCGCGCGAAGAAGGCTTGACGGGAAACCCGCCACGGCACAGTAAAGCCCAAGGAACGCGAACACCGCCGCCGCGCGAATTCTCGGCTTACTTGCGGGTATGCAGCGCACCAGCACCAACGAAAGGGCCGAAACATGAAGGCCGCTTAGCGCAAGCGTATGCGAAACGCCGCAAGTTCTGAAGGCATCCCGCTGAAAATAGGTGAGCGTGCTCCTGTCACCAAGCAATATTGCCCTGGCAAGCGGTGAGGCCTCGCCGAAAAGCTCGTCACAGCGCTCATACATGCTTTCAACCGCGCCAAGAAGAGCCTTTGGCGTTTGACCCGCAGAATACTTGGCATCGTCTATCGCCTGCTCAACCTGCTCCCGCGAAAGGAACGCGTAGCCTATCACGCGGATAAGTCCTGCCGCCGCGCCTATAAGCAAAAGCATTGCCGCGCGCTGCTTTTTTATATGCATTATATATGCCGAAGCAAACAGAAGGAGCGCCGCCAATATGGCGAACGCTCCGCTTATGTGCATACCTATGCCTACCCCGCACCCAAGGCCCGCGGCCAAGGGAACGAGAGGGCGAAAATTAAATGCCTGTTGTGCCGATATGCGGCATTTCATTGCCTAAGCCCGATTTAGGCCTTTTTGACAGCTATTACTTCAGCCTCCACAAGGCCGCCTGCGGGAAGCGCGGCAACCTGCACGCAGCTCCTGGCGGGGTAGTTGGGTCCGAAGAACTCGGCATATATGGCGTTTACCTTGCCAAAGTCCGCAAGATCCGCCACAAATACGGTGGTTTTCAGCACATCGTCAAGGGATGAGCCGGCGCTTTCAAGCACGGTTTTAAGGTTTGTGAAGGACTGCCTGGCCTGAGCCTCTACACCCTCGCGAAGCTTGCCGGTTTCGGGATCAAAGCCCAGCTGGCCGGAGGTGAATATAAATCCGTTGGCCTCGGTGGCATGGCAGTAGGGTCCTATTGCCGCGGGAGCGTTTACTGCGTTTATCTGCTTTTTCATTGTGATGTATCTCCTTTTAATGTATTTTTATGCTTTATAAATTTATGGTAACATTGCTTTTTTCAAGTGTCAAGCCGATATCGCGGTTCCACATTATGTATGCCGCTTCACCGGTATCGGTATAGTAGCCCTTTCTTACGCCGGCCTTTTCAAAATCAAGCCCTTTATATAGAGCCTGCGCGCCAAAGTTATTCTCCCTCACCTCAAGCGTCATGCTTGTTGCGTCAAAAAGGCGGGCAGAACGCATCATGCAGAGCATTACGCGCCTTGCTATGCCCTGCCTTCTGCAGTCCGGATCAACGGCCACGTTTGTAATATGCGCCTCGTCGTATATTATCCACATTCCGGCGTAAGCCACAACCCGGCCGTCCCGCTCCAGAACAAGATAGTGCGCCATTTTGTTTTTCAGTTCTCCCGCAAGCGATTCCCTTGACCACGGCGTGCGGAAGCACGTGCGCTCCAGCTCATATACCCTGTCTATATCCATTGCCTGCATCGGGCGCACAATATCGCTCATTTTTGCTGCTCCTTTGCTTTATACATTCTTTCGGCCTGCGTGGGTCTTAAATACAGCGGCCGCGCCTCCGTAACGCTTTTGCCGCTTTCAAGCAGCAAGTCGGCCTCTTTAGCAAGCATATCCGCAGTAAGCATGTATTTTTCGCTTGCCGCGAATTCCGCGCCCGGCATAGCCGCGGCTATGGTTTCTTTATATGCCCCTGCCCCGTCCCCGGTAAATACCGTATTCTCCGGTAAGTCACTTAAAAGCTCGCTTACCGCAACGGCCTTTGGGGCGATTATCTCCTGCCCGTTTTTATAAAGCGCGGCATAGCCGTTGCCGTTTCGCGCGTCTATAAGGGCGCACACAGGCTTTCCCGTATCAACCGCATCCGCAAGTGCCCTGAGCGAGCTTACCTCAAGCACCGGAAGCTTAAGCGCGAATGCCATCGCGTTAGCTATGCATACGCCTATGCGTACGCCTGTGAAAGAACCGGGCCCAACGTCCGCGCACACGGCGTTTATGTCCGAAAGCTTTACGCTCTCATCAAAAAGAGCGTCTATAAGCGGCATTATTGTTTCCGAATGGGTAAGGCCGTTATCGCTCAGCTTTGAGCGCACAATCTCCCCGTTTCGGCATATCGCCGCGCCCGCCGCCCGGCCGGACGTTGATATAAGCAAAATGTTTCTCATTCAAGTGCCTCCGCAAGCTTTTCGTGCTTAGGTCCCGTGGCGGTAACGCGCATTGTTCGCATCTCGTCGCCGCTGCCCTCAACGCGAATTTCAAGCCTGTCATTCGGCAGCGCGTCCGGCACGTTTTCGCACCATTCCATTATTATTGCGCCGCCGCGGTTTACGTATTCATCGTAGCCTATGGCATAAAGCTCGTCCGCGTCCCCAAGGCGATACGCGTCAAAGTGAAAAAGCGGTATTCTGCCCTTATATTCGCGCACTATTGTAAACGTGGGGCTTAGTATGCCGTGTATCCCGAGGGCCGCCGCAATGCTTTTTGTAAGCGTTGTTTTGCCGGCGCCAAGGTCGCCGTAAAGCGCTATAAACGCGCCCGGGAACAGAGCCTCCCCAAGCTTTTTGCCTATTTCGGCCGTTTCTTCTTCGCCGAGTGCCTTAAGCACAAGCTCCTTCATATCAATCAAACATTCCTTTTGCAATGCATTCGTTGCGGAAGTCAAGCAGCCTGTCCTCCGCTATCGCCTGCCTCACGCCGGCCATAAGGCGCTGCGAGAAGCGTATATTATGCATGGTTATAAGCTGCGCCGCCAGTATTTCCCTGCATTTTACAAGGTGGCGTATATATGCCCTTGTAAAGCCGTTTGAGCAGGCGTAGCAATCGCACCCTTCTTCTATAACGGAAAAGTCGTGCTCAAACGTGGCGTTCCTAAGCATCTTTTTGCCGGTGGAGGTAAGCGCAAGGCCGTTTCTGGCGATTCGGGTCTGCAGCACGCAGTCAAACATATCTATGCCGCGCATCGCTCCTTCAACAAGGCAGTCCGGGCTGCCAACGCCCATAAGGTAGCGCGGCTTGTCCTTTGGCATATACGGGGCTATTTCCTCAAGCATTTCATACATAAGCGGCTTGGGCTCGCCCACGGAAAGGCCGCCTATGCCGTAGCCCGGAAAATCCATATCCGCAAGCGTTTTGGCGCTTTCTATGCGAAGCTTTTTGAATGTTCCGCCCTGCACTATGCCGAACAATGCCTGATCCTCTCTTGTGTGCGCCTTTTTGCAGCGCTCCGCCCAGCGGTGCGTGCGGTTCATGGCCGCGCGGGTGTAACTTTCGTCGCTCGGCCACGGCGCGCATTCATCAAATGCCATGGCTATGTCCGCGCCCAGCGCTTCTTCTATGCCCATAACCATTTCCGGGGTGAAGAAATATTTTCTTCCGTTTATAAGCGAGCTGAACTCAACCCCGTCTTCCTTTATCTTGTTGGCCACGGCAAGGCTGAATACCTGAAATCCGCCGGAATCGGTAAGTATGGGCTTATCCCAGCGCATAAAGTTATGCAGTCCGCCCGCCTCGCGCACAAGCTCGTGACCCGGGCGCTCAAAAAGATGGTAGGTATTGGCAAGGCAAATCTCGCTGCCGGTATCCGCAAGGTCTCTTGGGGTCATGGCCTTTACGGTTGCCTGGGTGCCCACGGGCATATAGCAGGGCGTGTTTATAACGCCGTGCGGCGTATAAAGCTTGCCGAGCCTTGCGCCGGTCTGGGCGCAGGTATGTATTAACTCAAATCGGAACTGGTTCATTTTTCCTCCTGTACTCGTTAGGTTATCGTCTTAAAGGAACAGGCAGCAATCACCAAAGCTGAAGAAGCGATAGCGTTCCTTTACGGCGTGGGCGTATATTTCCATTACCTCCTCGCGGGAGCAAAGCGCGCTTACAAGCATAAGCAGGGTTGACTCGGGAAGGTGGAAATTAGTTATAAGCCCGTCCACGGCCTTAAAGTGATAACCCGGGGTTATAAATATGTCCGTATATCCGCTCTTGGCGTGCACTATTCCGTTTTCATCGCTTACGCTTTCAAGCGTGCGGCACGATGTTGTGCCAACGGCTATTATCCTGCCGCCGTTTTTCCTGGCGCGGTTTATCTTTTCGGCAGATTCCTCGCTCATTTCATAGTATTCGCTGTGCATATGGTGCTCTTCTATGTTTTCGGCGGATACCGGCCTGAATGTGCCAAGGCCCACGTGCAGCAGCACGTCCGCTATATCAACGCCCATATCGCGCACCTTTTCAAGCAGCTCTTCGGTAAAATGCAGCCCGGCCGTGGGTGCCGCGGCTGAGCCGCTCTGCTTGGCGTAAACCGTTTGATAGCGCTCCTTGTCCTCCAGCCTTTCGGTTATATAGGGCGGCAGCGGGGTTTCGCCGCAGCGGTCAAGCACCTCTTCAAGTATGCCATCATAATGAAGGTATATAACCCTGCCTCCGGCATCCGTGGGGGACTCAACCTCTATGCTCAGTTCATCGGTAACCTTATATATAATGCCGGGCTTCGCGCGCCTGCCGGGGCGCACAAGCGCCTCGTAGCGGTGGTCGTCAAGCCTTTTCAGCAGCAAAAACTCCATCAGTCCGCCGGTATCCTCCCTGTGCGCGTAAAGGCGCGCGGGAATAACGCGGGTGGTATTTCTTACAAGTATGTCGCCCGGGCGCAGGTGTGTAAGAATATCGGTAAATATTTCGTCATGCATCTGCTTTGTCTGCATGTTGTAATAAAGCATGCGCGCGGCGCTCCTGTCCTTTATAGGCGTTTGCGCTATAAGCTCATGCGGAAGATCGTAGTAAAAATCACTTGTTTTCAATGTATCGCCTCCGGGGTTCGGCGTGTTTGCCCACGCACCCCCGATTATTATATTTGAAACGAACCCGCAATGCAATACAACCGCGGCAATGTATTAACAGTCTGTTAAATTTTTTGATTGTATTGAATTCGCATTTAATAAGGTTTATCATAATTATATCGGCTCGCGGTTAGGCCTGCGGGCGTTTTTAAGGAGCGTACGATGAACAGGATCGTTTACATATATAGGGCTTTTTTAGCCATGCTTATTTGTGTTGCCTCGATATTCTGCCTTTGCGGATGCGATGTTGTCGATATTATTGAAGATTCCGATACTGCAAGTGAAATAGTTCAGGTGCCCAAGCCTACCCACAGCCCCACGCCGGAGCCGGTTTATACCCCCGACCCTACCCCGACTTTGGCTCCCACTCCGGACCCAACGGCCACTGTTACCGCGAGCGGCGCGATTACAGGCGGCGATACATCGGGCGAGCAGAAATACGTTGCGCTTACGTTTGACGACGGCCCTTACGGCGAGATTACGAACCGCATACTGGACGTTGTTGAGCAATATTCCGACTACGGCGTACACGTTACGTTTTTTGCGCTGGGCAGTCAGGTGGCCAAGTTCCCGGACACCGTAAGGCGCGCTTATAATCTGGGGTGCGAAATAGCCAACCACACATACGACCACAAGAACCTTACAAAGATAACCGAAAGCGAAAGAAAGAGCCAGGTTGAGGACACGGCGGACCTGATAGAAAGCATCACCGGCGAAAAGCCCCGCCTTGTTCGCCCGCCCTACGGCGCCAAGAATGACGAGGTTCGCGCAAGCGTAAAATACCCGCTTATACTTTGGAGCATAGATACCGAGGACTGGAAAACACGCGACACGGCAAGCACGGTTGCCGCGGCCATAGAGGCCATTGACGGGGACATAGTGCTTATGCACGACGTTAGGGAGGACACCGCCGCCGCGGCGGAGCAGATTATACCCGCGCTTTTGGAAAAAGGCTTTAAGCTTGTTACCGTAAGCGAAATGTTTGAGGCAAAGGGTATTACGCTTGAAAACGGCACAACATACAGAAAGGCGAGATAAACCCATGAAAACGCTGCTTATAACCGCGTTTGAGCCATTTGGCGGGGAAAGTGAAAACCCTTCCATGCTGGTGCTTGAAAGGCTTAGTGATCAAATAGGGGCGCTTCGCCTTGAAAAAAGGCTGCTCGGCGTTACATTTAAGGGTGCGGCCGAAGACATAAGCCGCTATGTTTCGGAAATTAAGCCCGATTACGCAATCTGCTTAGGTCAGGCGGGCGGAAGGGCAGCGATAACGCCCGAACGGGTTGCCATAAACATTATGGACGCACGCATGGCGGATAATTCCGGATTCACCCCGACCGATGAGCCGGTTTGCCCCGCGGGACCCGATGCGTATTTCGCAACGCTTCCCATAAAGCGCATGGTAAAGGCAATTGAAGGGGCCGGTATTCCCGCCGCCGTTTCAAACAGCGCGGGTACATACGTTTGCAACAGCACAATGTATGCTCTTCTTAACAGCATAAGCCGGTTGGGCCTTTCAACAAAGGCCGGCTTTATACACGTGCCGTACCTGCCAAAGCAGGTTATAGGGAAAAGCGGCGCTGCGAGCATGAGCCTTGACGACATGGTAAGGGGCATTACAGCCGCGATAGATTGCCTTGAATAATTCTTAAAAACCTTTGGGGGTGCTTAACGCGCCCCTTTGTTATACAGCCAAGTTTATGCTATAATTATACAAAGCTACGCTGTGAGGAGAACACATGGAATACTTTTCAACGGGAGTTACAAAGGATAAGCTGATGGTGCTTTACGGCCTGAGAGCGCTGGGCGTGCAGCCCACAAAGGAGCAGCTTTCGGACTTTTTTGTATTATACGATCTTTTGGGCTATTTTGCCGTGCATAATGCCGCATACGAGCTGGAGGAGGGCGGACTTATTAGCGCCGTTCCGCGCCCGTACGGTCAGGCCTATTTCCTTACGCCGCAGGGAGAGGAAACGCTTGATATGTTCGCGGTGCGCCTGCCCGGTTCACTTAGGGACAAAATAAGCGCGGCCGCGCAGGACTACGCACCCACCCTTTTAAGCCGCACCCGCTTCGCAACCAAAATAGAGCGGGATTCCGCGGGCGAAACCGCCCGCCGGGTTACGCTTAGGGCAATGGAGCCGCACGGCGATTTGCTGAAAATAGAACTGCTGCTGCCCGATGAGGAATCCGCCCGCCACGCCTGCAGCGTTTGGGAGGAGCGCAGCCAGACTATTTTTAACGCGGTATACAGCGAACTTACGCGCGAATAAGCTTAATACAAAGTACGGACGGTGTTTGCCGTCCGCTTTTTTTGTTGTTTGAATGCCGTGTTTATACTATAATAGTATATTGGTGAATGATGTTTTATTCTGCGCTGCGGCGCGTTTGGAGGGAATATGTCTAAAGACTATACCGTAAGCGATATAAAAGTAATGGAGGGGCTTGAGGCCGTGCGTATGCGCCCGGGCATGTATATCGGTTCTACCGGCGCGCGCGGGCTGCACCACATGCTTTGGGAAATAGTGGACAACGCAGTTGACGAGGCGGCCAACGGCTTTGCGGACACAATAAACGTTACCCTTAACAAGGATAATTCCGTAACCGTTGAGGATAACGGCCGCGGCATACCCGTTGGCATTCATGAAAAGCTTGGCGTAAGCGGCGTTGAGGTTGTGTATACCCAGCTGCACGCGGGCGGCAAATTCGATAACGAGGCATACGGCTTTTCCGGCGGACTTCACGGCGTTGGCGCGAGCGTTGTAAACGCGCTTAGCGAATGGGTAACGGTTGAGGTGGCAACGGAGGGCAAGAGCTACGTTCAGCATTTTCACAGCTTTGTTGATCCGGATGGCACTACCCATTCCGGCATACCCGAGGCCCCGCTTGCCGAGGTTGGCCGCACAAGAAAGCGCGGCACAAAGGTTACATTCCTGCCTGACAGGCGCGTTTTTGAAACGCTTGACATGAACTTTGAAATAATATCAAAGCGCTTAAGGGAGCTTGCATACCTTAACCGCGGGGTTCATTTTAACCTTACCGACGAGCGCACGCGCGGCGACAAAAAGGAGCGGGAGTATTGCTTTGAGGGCGGACTTTCGGACTTTGTAAAATACCTTAATGCCGACAAAACCCCGCTTTATCCAGAACCCATACACATAAGCGGCACAAAGGACGGCATAGTTGTTGAGCTTGCCATGCAGCATAACGACGGCTATACCGAAAGCATGTTTTCATACGTGAACAATATTCCCACAACCGAGGGCGGCACGCATGAGATAGGCTTTAAGAGCGGCCTTACAAAGATAATGAACGACTATTGCCGCAAAACCGGCATACTTAAGGATAAAGACCCGTCCCTTACCGGAGAGGACTTCCGCGAGGGGCTTACGGTTGTGCTTTCGCTTAAAATGCACACCGTGCAGTTTGAAGGGCAGACTAAAACCCGCCTTGGCAACACGGAGGCCAAGCCCGCCGTTGAATACGTGCTTAATGAATACCTTTCGCCGTACCTTGAGGATTTGAAGAACGCAGAAACCGCATCCCTTATGGCGGACAAGGCCGTTAAGGCGGCAAAGGTGCGCGAATCCGCCCGCAAGGCAAAGAGTATGGCGCGCGAAAAGAACAAGCTTGACAACGCTCCCCTTGTGGGAAAGCTTTCAAGCTGCACCGGGCGCGATTACAAAATAAACGAGCTTTTCATAGTTGAGGGAGACAGCGCAGGCGGCAGCGCCAAGCAGGGACGAGACAGGCGCTTTCAGGCAATACTTCCGCTTAGGGGCAAGCCGCTCAACGTTGAGAAAAAGCGCATAGACCAGGTGCTTCAAAATGAGGAGTTCCGCTCCATAATAACCGCCATAGGCACGGGCATTGGCGAGGATTTTGACATAAGCGGCCTTAAATACGACAAGATAATAATTCTTTCCGATGCCGACCAGGACGGCGCGCACATAAGGGCCATATTGCTCACGTTCTTCTACCGCTACATGAAGGAGCTTATAACCGAGGGGCATGTGTATATGGGCCAGCCCCCGCTTTACAAGCTGCAGAAGGGCTCAAACGTGCAGTATCTTTATGACGATGCCGCGCTGAACAAAGCCCTTAAAACGGTTGGCAAAGGATACAGCCTGCAGCGCTACAAGGGCCTTGGCGAGATGAACCCCGAGCAGCTTTGGGAAACAACCATGAACCCCGAAAACCGCACGCTCGTGCGGGTAAACATAGAGGATTCCGCGGACGTGGAGCACCTTGTAACCCTGCTTATGGGCGATAAGGTAGGCCCCAGGAAGGAATACATAAGCGAGTTCGCCAATTTCAACAAAACCGATTCCTTTGAGGAAAAGGCCGAAAAGGCGCAGCGCAATAAGGAAGAAGGGAGCGCGCGGGTAAATGGCTAAAAAGGACGAAAGACCGCCTATCGCGACGGATAAAAACATACTTACAAAAAGCATGGACGACGTTATGCACGAATCCATGCTGCCTTACGCCGAGCACGTTATACTTGAGCGCGCGCTGCCGAGAGTTGAGGACGGCTTAAAGCCCGTTCAGCGCAGAATACTTTATACCATGCTTGGCCTTGGCAACACGCCCGACAAGCCGCACAGGAAGAGCGCCCGTATTGTTGGTGACTGCCTTGGTAAATACCATCCGCACGGCGACTCCAGCGTTTATGACGCAATGGTGCGCATGGCGCAGGACTTTAATATGCGCGCCCCGCTTGTTGACGGGCACGGCAACTTTGGCAGCATAGACGGCGACAGCGCCGCCGCCATGCGATATACCGAAGCCAGGATGACCCCGCTTGCGCTTGAGCTTTTAAGGGACATTGATAAGGACACTGTTAAGTTCAGCCTTAACTTTGACGATACGGAAAAGGAGCCGGATCTTTTGCCCGGCCGCTTCCCCAATTTGCTTGTAAACGGCGCGAACGGCATAGCCGTAGGCCTTGCAACGGCCATTCCCCCGCACAATTTTGCCGAAACAATAGACGCCGTTATAGCGCAGATGGAGAACCCATCAATTACGCTTGACGAGCTTATGAAAATAATCCCCTGCCCGGATTTTCCCACGGGCGGCTACATACTGGCCTCCGACGAAATACGCGCGGCCTACGAAACCGGGCGCGGCAAGCTTACCGTTCGTGCCAAGTGCCATATAGAGGAGCTTAAAAACGGCAAAAAGCTTATAGTGGCAACGGAGATGCCCTATCAGGTGAATAAGGCAAGGGCGCTTGAGGGAATACTTAAGATAACCCAGGAAAAGAAGGCCATGTTCGCGGGGGTAAGCGACATTCGCGATGAATCCGACCGCATGGGCATGAGGGCCGTTATAGAGGTCAGAAAGGACGCGGACGCCGAAAAGATACTGCAGTATCTTTATAAATATTCCGATCTTCAGGTTACGTTCGGCGTAAACATGGTTGCGATAGCGGACGGCAAGCCGCAGCAGCTTGGCTTAAAGGACATGCTGCGCTACTATATTGCCCACCAGGAAAACGTTGTAACCCGCCGCACGCGCTTTGACCTTGACGCCGCGATGAAACGCGAGCATATACTGAACGGCCTTTCGATAGCCGTTTTGAACATAGACGAGGTTATTGCCCTTATCCGCGCCTCCAAAACGCCGAAGATAGCCCGAGAGGGCCTTATGAAGCGCTTTGAGCTTACGGAAATACAGGCGCAGGCGATACTTGATTTAAGGCTGCAAAGGCTTACCAATCTGGAGCTTTTGGCCATTGAAAAAGAGCATAAGGACATACTGAAAACCATAAAGGAGCTGAATGCCATACTGGCCTCCCCCGAAAAACTGCACCAGGTTATAAAAACCGAGCTTGCGGAAATAAAGGAAAAGTATTCCGATCCCCGCAGAACCCAGATTATATCCGCCCAGCCCGTGATAGAGGTTAACGAAGCGGAGATAGCGGCGATAGATGTAAGCGTGGCCATAAGCGCGGACGGAAAGCTTAGGCGCGTAAGCCGCAGGCAGAGGGACACGCTTTTCAACGAAGCGGAAAAGCCAATGTGGGTATTCGATACGTCTACCGATAAGCGCATAAAGCTTTTCACAAGCCTTGGCAGCCTTATAAGCCTATCTGTTGACGACATAGCCGATACCAAGCCCGGCGCAAAGGCCATAAACCTTAATACGATAGCAACGCTTGAAAAGGGCGAAAAGCTCGTTTCCTGCTTTGATGAGCTTGGCACGGGCGACCTTCTGTTCTTTACAAAGCAGGGCAGCGTAAAGCGCACAAAGGCCGCGGAATACATTACAAAGACCAAAAAGATACAGGCGGCGGCGCTTAAGGACGGCGACGAGATAATAGGCATAGAACCCGACAAGGGCGAAGGGCATACGATACTGCTTATTACAAAGCGCGGCATGAGCATACGCTTTGAGCCCGATACCGTGCCCGAAATGGGCCGCGTGAGCGCTGGCGTTAAGTGCATTAAGCTTGACGACGGGGACGAGGTTATGTTCTTTGCCCAGATTACGGACGAGGGCGAGATACTTACAATTACCGACCGCGGCTACGCCAAGCGCAGCTTTGTATTTGAATACGAAATTCAGGGGCGCAACGGCAAGGGCCTTAAAACATTTGACTTTAAGAAAAACGGCAGCAACGGCAGCTGCATAGCCGCGGCGTTCCACGTAACCGTGCCGTTCCCGTTTGCCGTGTGCCAGTTCCACGGAACGGAAACGAATATAGAAACCACCGAGCTTGTGCATATAGAGCCGCGCGCGGGCAAGGGCAGCATACTTGTTATGGCGCTGCTTGACGACGTGGTAACGGGCGCGCGCAAGCTTGAATCCTAAGCGCCCTCAAAAAGGAGATGATAAGCCTTGTCCATGGACGGACTTAGCCTTTATTCCGCTACAATAGAGCTGGATAGGCTCCTTCGCGGCGGCAAGATAGACAAAATACAGCAAACGGATAAGGAAGAGCTGCTTATTATGGTAAGGAGCCTTGGGCAAACGCAAAGGCTGCTTATAAACGCCTCCGCTTCCGATAACCGTGTGCAGCTGACAAGCCTAAAAAAGCAGGCGCCAAGCGAAGCGCCCATGTTCTGCATGCTGCTTAGAAAGCGCATTGCCGGCGGCAAAATAACCGGCTTTGAGCAGAAGAACCTGGACCGCGTGCTTAAAATAAGCATAGAAACATATAATGAGCTTGGCGACCTAGCAGAATTTGCGCTTTACTGCGAGCTTATGGGCAAGCATTCAAACATAATTCTCGTTAACGACCGGGGGATTATAGTGGATGCCATAAAGCACGTCGGCTTAGGCATGAGCAGCGTGCGCTTTGTAATGCCGGGGCTTGAATACTCCGCCCCGCCCGCGCAGGATAAGCAGGACCCCGCTAAGGCAACCAAAGAGGATTTCGCGAACGCTCTGCTTACGGTAGGCGTAAGCGTTTCAAAGGCGCTTTCAAACGCGTTTTTCGGCCTTTCCCCCGCCGTTGCCGCGCAGCTTGTTTCAAGATATACCGCTAAAGCAGACTGCAGCGAGCTTAGCGACGATGAGCGGAACGAGCTTTGTGAAGGCCTTGTGCGGTTCTACAAAAACGTAAGCGAGGGCAAGGAGCAATCGAGCGCCATACTTAACGCGCTTGGCGAAACGGAGATTGTTTATCCGTTTGCCGTTTCGGGCGAAGGTGTAAAGCTTTATGACAGCATAAGCGACGCGCTTGACAGCCTGTATATAAACAGCGACAAGCGCGAATGGGCCAAGCGGCACGGCGCGAGCGCGCGCAAGGTGCTGCAAAACAATATTGAGCGCTGCGAAAAAAAGCTTGCCCTGTACGCCGATGCGCTCAGCACAGAGGAGCAGATGGAAAAATGCCGCCTTTACGGCGAGCTTTTAACGGCCAATCTTCATTCGCTTAAAGGCGGGGCGAAGGTTGCGGCGGTTGATAATTATTACAGTGATCCTCCCGAGCGCATAGCTATTCCCATGGACGAGCTGCTTACGCCCGGCGAAAACGCGCAGAGGTATTATAAAAAATATCAAAAGCTTAAGGCCGCGCGGGACATGGCGATTATACAGCGCGAGCAAACGCTTAATGAGCTGAGCTACCTTGAAGGGCAGCTGGACAACCTTACCAAATGCACAGCCGAAAACGAGCTTAGCGAGCTTATAGAGGAGCTTAAGGATTTAGGATACATAAAGCGCGAGCGCGGGGCAAAGAAAAAGATGAAGCTTGCCGCGTCAAAGCCCATGCACTTTGTATCCTCCACGGGAGCGGACATATACGTTGGCAAGAACAACCGGCAGAACGATGAGCTTACGCTGCGCTTTGCCTCGCCAAACGATATTTGGATGCACACAAAAAACATTCCCGGCAGCCACGTTATAGTAAAGGGCGCGGGAGAGAACGACACGGCGGCCATGAACGAGGCGGCTCTGCTTGCGGCATATTACAGCAGGGCAAGAGGCTCCGAAAACGTGGCGGTTGACTACACGCCCAAAAAGTTTGTTAAAAAGCCTGCCGGAGCAAAACCCGGCATGGTAATATACACAACCAACAAAACGGCCTACGTTACGCCGAACGAAGAGGACATTAAGCGCATAAGGCAAATTTAAGCCCCGTGCGCAATAAATAAAGGAGGCATGGCATGAAGCTTATAATAGCATCCAACAATGCGCATAAGGTGCGCGAGATAAAGGAAATTCTCGGGGATTATTTTGACGAAATACTTTCCCTTAAGGAAGCGGGCATTACCATAGACGTGGTTGAGGACGGCGAAACATTTGAGCAGAACGCGCTTAAAAAGGCGACGGAGGTGCTTAACATAGCCGATGCCGATGCCGCGCTTAGCGACGACAGCGGCCTTATGGTGGATGCCCTGAACGGCGCGCCCGGCGTATACAGCGCGCGTTTTGCCGGGGAAGGCCATAATGACGAGGAAAATAACGCTAAGCTTATGGACATGATGAAGGACGTGCCTGAAAATGAGCGCGCCTGCCGCTTTGTAAGCGCGGTGGCCCTTGCCCGCAGGGATAAGGAGCCGATTGTATGCCGCGGCGCGGTTGAGGGAAGGCTGCTCTACGCCCCGCAGGGCGAAAACGGCTTTGGCTACGATCCGCTGTTTTTCTATGAGCCGGAAGGGCTTTCTTTTGCGGAGATGAGTGCGGAGAGCAAAAACGCGATAAGCCACCGCAAGCGCGCGCTTGAGGCGCTTAAGGCCGCGCTTGAGGCGGAAAGCAAAGCATGATACTTGGCATATTCAGCGATACTCACGGCGATACGGATGCCGCAAGGCGCGTTTATGAGGCGCTGCCCGACGCGGATGCCTGGGCTTTTTTGGGCGACGGCAGGCGCGAGGCCGAATGGATGGCGGCTAAAAGCGGTAAACCTGTATACAGCGTTAAGGGCAACTGCGACGCGGGAAGCATTGATACGGAGCAGGTTATAACGCTTGGCGGGGTGCGCATATTCATGGCGCACGGGCATACATACGCCGTGTCGCTTGACCGCTACCGCCTGAGCCTTAGGGCGCAGGAGCTTGAATGCCCCCTTGCTCTTTATGGGCACACCCATGTTTCTGAAATTGAGTACGCGTTAGGGGTGCAGCTTGTGTGCCCCGGCAGTCCCAGCGTGCCGCGCGGCGGCAGAAAGAAAAGCTTTGCAAAAGCGGAGCTTGAAAACGGCACGGCAAGGGTAAGCATTATAACGCTTTAACAAAAGCCGCTTTTCTATAATCTTTTTTCGGAGGAAATGCCATGGAAGAAATCCTGCCGAGGATAGAATACGGATCAACGCCAAAGGTGCTGGTGCTTGGAAACGGCATAAACCGCGCCTACGGCTTTACATCTTGGGAAGAGCTTATAGAATCCGTTCGCACAAAGAATCTTACGGGTCCTGAAAGGGCAAGCGTTAAGCACGTGCCGTACCCGCTGCAGCCCGTTATACTTACGGGCAACCACTGCGGCGAACAGCTTAAAAAAATATCCGGGCCGCTCAGCGAGCGCCGCGCGGACGAGGAGGAGGAGCGCCAGCTTAGGCAGTTTGCCTCGCTTCCGGTAAACGCGATACTTACGGCCAACTATACATACGAGCTTGAAAAGGCGCTTGACCCAAAGTTCAGGTGTCTTCCCGGGCGCAGGTGTAAAGCCCGCCGCCTGGTTTACGACAGCGGCAGCACATACGCAAACGAGCAGCTGCACACGTTTTTCGCCGTTGGCGATTACCCCACAATCTGGCACATACACGGCGAGGCGGCAAAATTCAAATCCATGATATTTGCCCACTATTATTACGGCAAGCTGCTTGCCAAAATGCAGCAGTATATGGCATCGCTTCTTGCCCGCTGCAACACGCGCTACGCAAGGCAGAACGGCATAGAAGTAAGGAGCTGGCTTGATTACTTTATGCTTGGCGAGGTTCATATAGCGGCGCTTGGCATGTCGCTTTCCGAGCTTGACCTGTGGTGGCTTGTTAACTGCAAAAAGCGCCACTTCCCCGAAAAGAAGATAACGCTTTATAAATTCGATATAAAGCCGGAGGAAAAGCTGCTTGCCGATGCCTACGGCATGGAGGTTGAGGACGGCGGCTTCCACGGAAACTTCAAGGGTTATTACGATTGGCTTTATGAGGAAATAAACCAGCGCATGCAATCCGGCGAGCCTTCGGAGCAATACCACGGCGGAAGCGAATGGCTTAAATGGGAATAAATATAATTTAAGCGGGAGTGATTTGCTCCCGCTTTCATTTTGTTAATCAAAGGCTTATTTTGCCCATTGATACGCCATGCGCCGCCCCTGTTACGGAAGGCACGTTGTTGTTTCCGGCGAACACGGTTTCGTTTGCGAGCACCGCGAACGCCACGGCCTCCTTTGCGCTGCTGTCAAAGCCTATCTGCTCATTGGTAGCCACAAAGCAATCGGGAAGAAGCCGCCTTATATCCGCCATAAGAGTATCGTTCAGGCTTCCTCCGCCGCCCACGATAAGCCTTGCGGGCTTAACGGGGAAAAAGTTATTTATCGAATACGCTATCGTTTCCGCCGTAAAGTCGGTTACGGTTGCCATAATGTCTTCAGGCGATACGGAGTGAGCTTGGGCAAAGCTCATTATTTTCTTTACGTACTCCGCCCCGTAATACTCACGCCCGGTTGTTTTGGGCGGCTTTCTTAAAACATATTCATCGTTCATCATAAAGGCCAGAAGGTCTTTATTTATGTTGCCCTTGGCGGCAAACTTTCCGCCCTCGTCATAGTGCTTTTCACCGTTTGTGATAATTGAGTACACGGCATCAATAACCATGTTGCCCGGGCCTGTATCAAAGGCGAAAACCTCATCCATGGAGCAGTTCGCCCCAAGGCAGGTTATGTTGCCTATGCCGCCTATATTCTGCAGCGCAACACAATCGGTTTTGCTTCGGTATATCAAAAATTCGCTGTATGGCACAAGCGGCGCGCCAAGTCCGCCCGCGGCCACGTCCCTAACCCTGAAATCGCCAACCACGGGGCAGCCGAACGCCTCCGCTATAACCGAAAACTCGCCCAGCTGATATGTGCTTTTGAAGCTTTGGCCAAGATACTCCTCGTCATTTGGAATATGCCAAAGCGTTTGCCCGTGGCAGCCGACAAGATCTATATCCTCTTTGGCAATGCCGCAGTCACGGCAAAGCTTAAGCGCGGCGGACGCGTAAAGCCTGCCCAGCAAAAAGTTCATTTTGCAAAAATCCGCCGCCGTTGCCGTGCCGCCGCCCGCAAGGCGAAGCACCTCGCTGCGCACGCTTTCCTCATACGGCACAAAAGTGAAGGCAAGCTGCTCAACCCGCGTATCGGTGGCGTGGCCGTGTATGCGGCAAAGCGCCGCGTCTATGCCGTCCGCCGACGTGCCGGACATAATGCCTATTACAAGCCTTGATTCCTTTTCGGTTATTTTCTTAATGGGGTGAATCATTATATCAGCCCTTGATTATGTTTTTAAGCATGTGCGCGGGCATTTCGGTGCGCACGGTGAAAAGCGGGTTTACCATCTGGCAAAGGGCAACGTTGCAAAGCATGCTCATAAGTATGCCCGCCTCGCCTTCGTCCTGGCCGCACTGCCTTAAAAGATAATACATGGATTCAAGCGCCTTTTCGGTGGCCTCCTGCATCGTTTCGCCGCTTGCTACGCACATGGCCTCGTCCCCGTCAAGAAGCAGGGGCTGATCAAGCTTCATGTCCTTAACAACGCTTACGCGAACCGTAACCTCTCCGCTTACCTCAAGGCCGTAGCCGAACACTTCGCCGTCTCCCATAAGCGCGTGAAGATCGCCCATCGCAAGAAGAGCGCCCTTGGTAGCTACCGGGAAATATATGGTTGAGCCTTCGCGTATGCGGCGGCAGTCCATGTTTCCGCCGTGTGAGCCGGGGGTTACCGTAAGCACGCCCTCGCCCGCGGGAGCAACGCCTATAACGCCTATCATTTTATTTACGGGAATATCAAAGCCGCCGGCCTTAACAACGCCGTCCTTAATATCGTAAACGTGCATTGAATGGTCGCTGCCCTTAACGTTCTTGAATCCGAACTCCTCAAAGGAAGTGCCCATCGCGCCCCACTCGCGCGTGTCTATTTTAAGTATTTCAACCTTAAGCGCGTCTCCCGCTTCCGCTCCCTCAATGAAAAGGGGACCTGTGGCGGGGTTGTGCATGCGCTTTATTTTAAGGCGCTCGCCCTGCCTTGTAACGGAGCTGTCGTAGCAATCAAGCGTTTCAAAAACAACGGTATCCCCGCTTTTGCAAAATGCGGAGGGAGCGTTTTTGGCGTCCATTACCTCTATTTTCTTGTCCGGTGTAAGCCTAAGCATGAATATATACCTCTTTCCTTTAAGATTTGCTGTGTGTTTTGCTAATTATAGCGCATCCGTGTCCGCGCTGTCCACGCTCTGCTCGGCAAGATGCGCCTGTTTTGCGTACTGCGCGGTATATATAATCTCAAGCGCTATGCCCGCGGTTATAACAATGAAACCTATAAGACCAATTATGTCCGGAACCTCGCCTATGAATATGGCAACCCAAATGGGGCTTAATACCATTTCAAGCGGGCTCAGCATGCTGGCCTTTGCGGGGGTGGTGTACTTAAGGCCCAGGTTATAAAATACGTATCCGCCGCCAAACTGCACTATGCCAAGAGCCAGCATCGTTATCCAGCCAACTGTATCCATTGTGAAAAGTTCCGGTATGCTGTCGCGGCAGAAAATCGGCAGTATAATTGCCGCCATAATTATGTTGTTCACGGCGACTAAGCCAATCGGGTTTTCCCGGCCAACCTCGCCGCTAAGCTGCGTAACCACAGCAAAGCATATACCGGTTCCCAAGGCTATAATGTTGCCAAGCATTGTAACGCCGTCCGCCTTTGAAAACATGGATATTATAACGCCCGCCATAAGCACCGCAAGCGGTATTACGCGGCGCTTAACGAAGGGATAGCCCTTTAAGCGGGAATAGACATAAATCCAAATAGGGGAAGTGAACTGCATGCCCACGGCTATGGCCGCGCTTGTAAGCTTTATGGACACAACAACGCCCACGCTGTTCAGTATGAATCCCGCGGTAACAAGCAGCATCTTTGGTCCCCATTTAAGCTTTTTCGGCCTTATGAAGGGCGCAAGCACAACGCCCGCCCAAAGCGCGCGCATGCCGCTTATAAGAATGCCCGGCAGCTCAAGGTTTTTAACCAATACGGAGTTCGTGCTCCAAAGCACGGCCGCAAGGCATATCAGCGCAACTCCAAGTCCGTTTTTGTTCTTCATACCCCAATGTTCTCCCCAAGAAGTTTTCTCAGTTTTCTAAGCGTTGTGTCCTCTACGGCGGCCTTTATTTCGGTGCCCATTTCGGTATGCTCCTCGCTTATAATCCTTGCCTCCGCGTGCAGCAGGGCCACGGCCTCGTATTTATCGTACGGAACGGTTATCTCAAGCGTTTTGTGCGCGGCGCTGAGAAGCTCTTCAACCTTTTCAAGCAGATTGTCCATCCCCTCCCCCGTTACGGCGGAAACAAACGCGTCGTTATCCGTTCCGCGCGGGCGGAAATCAACCTTGTCTATTTTATTGTAAACGTTTATTCTGGGCGTGTCCGCGGCGCCGAGGCTTGCTATAACGTCCTCAACAACTCTCATCTGCGCATCGTAATGGTCGCTTGAAATATCAACAACGTGCAGTATAAGGTCGGCGTTGGAAACCTCCTCAAGCGTTGACTTGAAAGCCTCTATCAAATCGTGCGGCAGCTTGTTTATAAAGCCAACGGTATCGGAAAGCAGTATATCAAGGCCGTTTGGCAATGTAATCTGGCGAACAACCGGATCAAGGGTCGCGAAAAGCTTATCCTCCGCAAGCACTCCCGCGTTTGATACCGCGTTTAAGAATGTGCTTTTGCCGGCGTTTGTGTATCCCACAAGCGCAACAAGCGGGGTTGCGTTCTTCTCGCGCCTTTCCCTTCTTAGCGAGCGCTGCTTTTCAACCTCTTTAAGCTCTTCCCCAAGCTCGAATATGCGCCTGCGTATGCGGCGGCGGTCTATTTCAAGCTTCTTCTCGCCGGGGCCTCGCGTGCCTATTCCGCCGCCCAGTCGGCTCAGCGATGTGCCCTGCCCGGTAAGGCGGGTTAGGTTATATTTCATCTGGGCAAGCTCAACCTGCAGCGCGCCCTCGCGGCTTACGGCCCTTTGCGCGAAAATATCGAGTATAAGCGCCGTGCGGTCTATTACCTTTACGCCAAGCCTTGTTTCAAGGTTCCTAAGCTGGCTTCCCGTAAGCTCATCATCGAATATAACAAGCTCCGCTTCCGTTTCGCTGCAAAGAAGGCTAAGCTCGTCAACCTTGCCGCTGCCTATATAGGTTGCGTTGTCCGGCGTTCGCCGCTTCTGTATGCTGCGCGCAACAACGTTCGCGCCCGCGGTTTTGGCAAGCTCCGCAAGCTCCTCTATCGTGTCGTATCCTTCGTCGTTTTCAAGGCCTATAAGTATCGTTTTCTCCGGCGCGTCGTCCCGCGTGTCCTTGGTGCTGCTCTTTAGTCTTTCGTCTGATATGAATATTTCGTCCATCAGCTGCTTCTGCGGCAGCTTATAGGGCCTTAACGGCCCGTATACTAAAACCTCTCGCTCTTCCCCCGCAAGCTCCCCTATATACGCCGCGTAAAGCGATGTTGCCGTGCCGTCGTCCTTAACGCCTATGGCGGCCATAGAGTCAAGGCGCATGCTCCTGAGCGTGCCTATATCAACTCCGCTAAGCCTTCCGTCCCCGCCGGGATGGGTATGCAGGCAGCGCACGCCGCAAAGCCTGTCTTCATTGCGCACAAGGCGCATGGTGGGCATATTAACCTTTGATCCGTCGCCCACGGAAACATCTTCTATGCTGCCGCTGCGGCTTATATAAACGCTTATCTCCCGCCTGATAAGGCCGGTAAGCGCGCAAAGCTCTGCTATAAGCTCATGCGAGGCAAACTCGTTTTGCCCCTGCGCCATATCATAAACGGAGGTTATGCGCTCAAGCAGCGCATCCCGTATGCCCTCGGTATTGCCGTTCACCTTTTTCTGCATGGACATATCCCCCTTTTTAGTAATTCCAAAGGCGATTATACCATATAAATCGGCATAAAAAAAGCCGACCCTTTTATTAAGAATCGGCTTGTTGGTTACGATGCTGTGAATCAGTTAGCGGCGGCTTCCTCAACCGCGTAAACGCTGACCTGCTTGCGGCCAAGATGCTTGGTCTCGAAGCGGACAACGCCATCAACCTTGGCAAAAAGGGTATCGTCCTTGCCTATGCCAACGTTGGTGCCGGGATGGAAGTGGGTGCCCCTCTGCCTGACCAGAATGTTACCGGCCAGAACGAACTGCCCGTCAGCCCTCTTGGGCCCAAGACGCTTAGACTCGCTGTCACGTCCGTTACGGGTACTGCCAACGCCCTTCTTATGAGCAAAAAGCTGCAGATTGATCATCATCGTGTTACACCTCCCTATCAGTCATTTTGATGTAATCACCGTTTGTCTCGGCAATCGACCTTAAGGTCGCTGCCATTGTGTTAAGTATCAGCTCCGCGTCGTGCTGCTGCGCCGTTGTCATTTTCTTTGGGAGCATACAATACATATACCCTTCTGAAATATCCAGCGCAATATCGAGGCCTAAAACCTCTTTCAGCCCTATCGCCGCCCCCTGCGTAAGCGCGCTCACCGCCGCGCACACAATGTCGCTGCCTTCTTCGGCATAACCCGTGTGCCCTTCGGCCTCAAAGCCCACAGCGTGGGAACGAATGCGGAACAGCGTAATTTCTGTCATGTCTTCTGTTAACCTATGGTGTTGATCTTAACCTTGGTATACGGCTGACGATGACCCTGCTTCTTGCGGATGTTCTTCTTGGCCTTATACTTGAACACCACAACCTTGTCGCCCTTGGTCTGTTCCACAACCTCTGCCTTAGCGCAAACGCCTTCAACCACAGGCTTACCTATGGTAACGTTCTCGCCGTCGCAAAGCATCAGAACCTCGAAGCAAACCTCAGCACCGGCTTCCAGATCGAGCTTTTCGACCAAAATCTCATCGCCCGCTTCAACCTTGTACTGCTTGCCTCCGGTACGGATAATAGCGTACATTTGCTGCACCTCCTATTCCCCAATCTCGCCCGCGACACGGCGGCGCTGTTAACGCGCTTCAAAAAAGCCGTCGCAGAGCGGCTCACCTGCGTATTTTAGCATAGCGCATTGCCCGTGTCAACACGAGTTTTAGCCTTTTTGCGGCTTACCCAGGGCATTTTGGCGCGCGTAATGAAAAATATATTGCTGCACTATGCCGCTTTCGTCCCCAAGGGCGCGTATGGCCCGCTCAAGCTCCGCCCGCCTTGCCTTTTCGCCGCCAAAGTATATTTCGCTCATGGCCCTGCCAATCCATACGTCAACGGGGAACGCGTCCGTATGCCCAAGGCCGAAAAGCAGCACGCAGTCGGCCACCTTTGGTCCTACACCGCAAAATGTCAAAAGCTCTTTTCTCGCCGCGTCAAGCGGCATATCGCGAAGCGCCGCAAGGTTATAGCCATCCGCTATTCGCTTGGCGCTTTTTATTATGTACGGCGCGCGGTACCCCGCGCCTATGGCCGTAAGGTCGCCTTCAGCAAGCGCCGCTATTCTTTCGCTCTTTGGAAAAAGAAAATACTCCTTTCCGTCAAGCTCCGTTCTTTCCCCGCAAAGGGCGCACAGCCGCTCAACTATGCCCGTGATGCGGCCTATGTTGTTATTTGCCGATATTATAAAGGTTATTAACGCCTCAAACGCGTCCTGATTGAATACCCTTATGCCCGTGGCGCAGGGTATGCACATTTTAAGCTGATCATCTTGACTTAAGCGCTTTTCTATCGCGGCGTAGTCCCGCTCAAGATCAAAATAATGTATCCAGTCGCCGGCTTCATATTCACGGCACGGATAAACATAAAGCGTGTTTTCTTCCTGCCTTGCGTGCACGGCTCTGCCCAATGCCGCCGCGCTGAAAACGCCGTTCTCCTCGCGCCAGCGAAAGCTTTGCCCGCAGGCACAGCTTCTTGAAAGATTCAGCCTGTCTATGCCCTCAACCTTAAGCACGTTATCCGAAACGGAGTATGATTTATACATTTTTATTCGCCTTCCGTTCCCGGAACGTTTGATGGGTATACCCAGCCTGAGCTCGGCGTTTGCGTGGCTTCCGGCTTTGGCGTTGTGCGCCGCTTTTTCGGCGTGGGGGACGGAGTCACCTCCGTGGTAGGCTCAATGGTGGGAGTCGGCTCGGCAGTAGGTGTTGGCGCAATCGTAGGAGTGGGCTTTTCGGTTGGCTTTAGTGTAGGGGCAGGCGTAGGCTCCTCCGTTTGTTCGGGCTCCGCCGTCTGTCCGTCCGTGGGTGCCGCGCTTTCCTTAGGCGTTTCGGTTTGCTGAATATTCTGATTGCCGCCGGCTTTTTCGGCGCGCTCAAGCTTTATAAAAAGCACCACGTTCAGCCCTACGCTAAGCGCGAGCAGCACGGCAAGAACAGCTATGGCGCGCTTAAACGCCCGCCTTGTTCTTATCATTGTCATAAGCTCCCCCCTTACTCGGCATCCGCCGCGGCTATAAGCGCCGCTATGTAGGCTCCTTCCTCGCTTGAGGCATCGTATTCAGCTTCAAGCTTCTTCGCCGTATCGTATACGCTTATTTTAACCTCGTCACCCGTATAGGTAACGGTTCCATTTCCGTTTTCGGCAACTATATACGGCTTAAAGCTATGCTCCGTTTTAAGCCCGTCCGCCGGAATATTTTCTATCTTGGCCGCAAAAAGCACCGTGCCCGAGTCAATGCCGGACACCTTATCGTAAAGCGCGCCGTTTTCGGTATAATACGCGCTCTGCTTTTCGCCGTCAACAATTATTCCGTATTCCTTTATGGTGTAGCCGTAGGCAGACGCGCTGTCGTGCGTTTCCTCGCTTATGCCAAAGCGAACCCTAAGGCCGTATTCACCGCTGAGTTTTATGGCCGCGCCATAGTAGCTTAATACGGTTTCAAGCCCTGTTGTCTCGTCAAGGTCCTCGCCCGTGCCCGAGAATATAAGCGTTGAGTAGCGCGCGGGGATGTAGCCTACGCCGCTGGTGGTTTTAACCTTGTGCCATCCGGGTGCGGCGTTAGCTTCTATCAGCTCAAGCACAACGTCTTTTTTAGCCGTATATATTAAGCTTGTTCGGCTGTCCGGTGATTTGCGCACGCTTATGCTTTCGCTTATGTTCGCCGTTGTAACCTTTACGGCCGTTCTTTCAAGCGTGCTTGCCGCTATGTAGCCGGATATTTCGCCGCAAGTTACCTTGGCCCACTTGCCGCTTATCTCATCGACAAAAACGGTATCTCCCGCCGCTATCGTGCCAAGCTGTTCGCTTGCCGTGGTCATTTGGGCAAAAACCCTTGCCTCGCTGCCAAGCACGCGCGCGTCGTACTTGGTTGTGGGTTTTGTGCTTATCGCGGGGCGCGACGTATCGGAACAAATATCGTCAACGGTGCTGCCCGGGTAATAAAAATCGAGTATTGCGCTTAAGCTTTCGTCTTTGGCCGCGCGGTAGTTCGCTCCGTATTGGCTTAGGCCCACGCCGGGGCCGTAACGCGCGTGGCGTATTGTATAAACGCCGTTTTCGTATTCAAGCCAGTAGCGCTCGCACGCGCCAACGCTGAAAAAGCCGAGCGGCCTGCCGTTTGAGGGATTAACATAAAAATCCTTTTCGGTAAGGTTTACGGTGTAACTGTCTATGCTGCCCGCGTCCGTGCTTATGCCCGAAAAAGTAATATCAACCGAGCAGAAATGGTTGCAAATCTGGTCAGATGCGGTTGAGCGATGATGATGAAGGCAGGACGTATCGTCGCACTTTGTGCTCATGCTTATGCCCGTAACCGTTGCGGTGGTTACCGAATAGCCGTCTGAATTAAGCGCGGGTATGAGCGCGTTTGTAATAAGGGACTTCACCGTTGTTTCGCTGCCCGTGGGGGACGCGGGAATCTGAACGGTTTCAACGTATTTGGTGGTTGAATTAAGGTCGCTCGTGTCCTCTTTTACGATTTCATCGCAGCAGGATTCTTTGCCCCATTCGTTATTTGCAATCTCCGTTTCGCCGCCGTTTGTGGCGCTGTAATGTACCTTAAGGTGCTCACCGTTATAGTAAAGCGATTTTCCCGCCGTGGCCTCAACAGCCGCGCGGCAAACGTCCGTTATTCCGAAATAGGCCTGGCTTGCGCTTGTGTCGCGCACGTCAAATACCTTTGATGAGCTGCGGGACTCTATAGCGAACGAGCGAATCGCAATCGCCTGCGCCTGCTGAGCGGTATCCTTGTAGCCCGCGCCCATTTCCGCGGCCAGAACGCCCTCCGCGTAGTCCTCCATATAAACTTCGTTTACAATATAAAGCCCTGCCCAATAGTCGCTGTATTTGCCGGAATTATTAAAATAATAGGCGCTTACGTTTCCCCTGTATGTTCTGTCGCTCACGCTGCTTCCCATGGAAACGCTCGCTATCTTTATGCAGTTGTTCGCGTTTTCCCCTTCAAACTCCTTAAAGCTCAATGAGGTGCCGCTGTAAAGAAGCGTACCCGCCGCGGAGTAAAGGCAGACTTTTTTGTTTTCGGATTTAAGCGTGTATTCAGCGCCGTTCGCGGCGATAAAGAGCGCGCTGCCGGATTTGTCATAAACGGCGTAGTTGCCGTATACCGTAATGGTTGTGGCTGTGTGGCTTTTCTGGCTTATCAGCACGTTTACCGTGCGCACGTCCTCGTCGTCCGTTAATGAGCAGGCGTTTATGGCGTTGGCGTAGTTTGTTTGCTCCTCTTCAAGATAAATGTGCCAAAGCTCCTCCGGCACCTCGGATTGATAGTTCTCGTCGCCCTCGCCGTATATTTTTTCAGGCTCTTTATATTCTTCTTCCTCTGCCGAGGCCGCCGTAAACGCGAGCAGCATGGCCATTGCCAGCGCCGCCGCGGCTATTTTCCTTTTCATGGCGTGTTCTCCTTTGCCCTTCAGCTGCGGTGCATTTGCCTCGCAAGCTCATATATCATTATGCCGGCGGCAATAGCCGCGTTCAGCGATTCCGCCCTGCCGTACATGCTGAGCCTGTATTTATGGCACAGCTCCGCTACCTCGTCGCTAACCCCGTTGCCCTCGTTGCCTATAACAAGGCACATTTTTTCGCTTGCCTCGGGCAGAGTGTCGCCGCCCTTAAGATGCCCGCAAACAAGCGTATATCCTTGCTCGCTAAGCTTTTTCAGCTCACAGGTAAGCTCGCCCTGCCAAACCGGCAGGTGGTAAACCGAGCCCATGGCGGCCCTAAGCGGCTTGGGCGCGAAAGGATCGGCGCAGCCCGTGCCTAAAAGCAGACCCGCGGCGCCCATAGCGTCCGCCGTTCTTAATATTGTGCCCATGTTTCCGGGGTCCTGCACCGTATCAAGCGCCACTATAAGCCCCGCAGGATAAATTTGGGGCACGGCAAGGCTTGGCGTTTTAACCGTTGCGCACACGCGCTGCGGATTTTCCGTAAGCGTAAGTGATTCCATAACGGCGCGATTAAGCGTATATACCTTGGCTCCGGCTTTTTCAAGCTCCTCCGCGGCGCTTTCGTACCCGGTTTCAACAAAGCCTTCATGTATTTCGGCGCCCGAAATAACGGCCTCGTGAACAAGCCTTTCCCCTTCTATAAAATGAAGTCCCTGCTCAAGCCTGCCCTTGCGCGCGGCAAGGCGGCGAACTCGCTTCACGGTTTCGTTATGTGTGCTTTCTATCAAAAAAGGCATGCTTTTTCTCCTCGCGGCCGTCGGTTTTGGCATATTATACCATACGCCGCCGCGTTTTCAAAATCCGTATATATAAATAATATGTTAATAATCCTGTTGCCAATAACTATATATGGTGGTACAATTGCCTTGGTTCGTTAGGTTTTCGGGCCTACGGATACAATCTATGAAAGGAGTCGCGAGCAGATGTTCGAATACGCAACCCGTGTTAAATTGGTTCCCGCACTGAAGGGAATAGTGCTGTCCTCGCGGCCCGGCAGCTGCATGTAGCCCAAGTTGGGCAAAGCAGCCCAAAAGCGCATTAGCGGCCGTGGACAGATGAGTCTGCGGCCTTTTTTTGCCGCGGACAGAGTCAAAAAAACAAATCAAACCGAATCAGACGGATTGGAGGGATCGGGCTTTGGAATCACAAAGCGCAACAACGCAAAACCGAAAGATTAACTTTGCCCTGCTTAAGCGCCTTACGCGCGGCAGTGTACACTACCTTGTGCTTGGCGCACTGTTTCTTGTTATAGCGATTCTCGCTTCATACATAGTGCCTATAGTAACAAGCTTTACAATCGACTATGTTCTCGGGGACAAGGAAACCAACCTGCCGGACTCCGTAATGAACATAATCAATTCCTGGGGTGGACGCGATTTTCTGCGCGGACATATCTATATTTGCGCATTCGCCCTTATATTCTTCACCCTAATCAATGGCGTTGCCACGTATTTCCGCCGCAGCTGCATAGCAAACGCCTCGGAAACGGTTGCCGAAACCACGAGGAACGCCCTTTATGAGCACCTGCAGTCGGTTCCCTATGACTATCACAAGCATGTTTCAACGGGTGATCTGGTGCAGCGCTGCACGTCGGACGTTTCAACCGTGCGCCGCTTCATATCAATGCAGCTTCTTGAAATGCTGCGCACCGTTGTAATGGTAATAATCGCCGCATCAATAATGCTTTCCATAAATATTAAAATGAGCATTATTTCAATGGTGCTGCTGCCCATTCTTTTCGTTACAAGCTTTGTCTATTTCAAAAAGGTAAAGGCGCAGTTCACTCTCAGCGACGAGGCCGAGGGCGTGCTTTCTGCCACGCTGCAGGAAAACCTTACAGGCGTTCGCGTTGTTCGCGCGTTCGGTCAGCAGAAAAACGAGGTTGACAAGTTTGATCGCTGCAGCAGCGACTTCAGGGACAAATCCTTTATTCTTAACAAGATGATGGGTTTCTACTGGGGCGGCAGCGACTTTATGGGATATTGCCAGATTGCCGTTTCGCTTTTCGCGGGCATTATAATGACCGTAAAGGGTGAGATTACTCTTGGCAACATGCTTATATTCACAACCTACACCGGCATGCTCACCTGGCCCGTAAGGCAGCTTGGCCGCATACTGGCGGACCTTGGCAAGGCCAGCGTTTCCCTTGGCAGAATAGACGACATACTTTCCGTCCCCGCCGAGGAGGAGCCCGGCGCCGCGCTTAAGCCCGAAATACACGGCAAGGTTGAATTTAAGCACGTGTGCTTCGGCTACGATAAGTTTGACGATGTGTTAAGCGATATTTCATTCACCGCCAAGCCCGGCGAAACAATAGCAATTCTCGGCTCAACCGGCAGCGGCAAAACAAGCCTTGTGCAGCTGCTGCAGCGGCTTTATACCTGCACCGCGGGCGAAATAGACATAGACGGCGTTAACATAAACGATATTGAGCACGGCCACCTTAGGAAAAACATTGGCATAGTGCTTCAGGAGCCGTTCCTTTATTCCCGCACAATAATGGACAACATTCGCATGATAGACCCGCACACAAGCGAGGAAAGGGTTTATGACGCGGCCCGCGTTGCCTGCGTGCATGATGTTATAGAAAGCTTTGAAAACGGCTACGACACGGTGGTCGGTGAGCGCGGCGTAACGCTTTCCGGCGGCCAGAAGCAGCGCGTGGCAATAGCGAGGATGCTCCTTCAGAACGCGCCCATAATAATATTTGACGATTCAATGAGCGCCGTTGATACCGAAACGGACGCGTCCATCCGCGCGGCGTTGAAGCACCGCAGCGAAAGCACAACCACGTTTATAATATCCCACCGCATAACAACCCTTTGCGAGGCGGATAAAATACTGGTGCTGGAGCACGGAAAGCTTGTTGAGCAGGGCACGCACGAGGAGCTTATCAATAAGCCCGGGCTTTATCAGCGCATAGCGCGCATACAGAACGCGCTTGAAGAAGAGCTTAAGCAGGAAGGGGGCAAGGCAAATGAGTAACAGCGCCATTCAGGAGCAGGATTACGAAAAAGACGTAAAGGTTGACATGTCTATATGGAAGCGCCTTTTCAGATATGTTCTGCGCTATAAAAAGACGGCCGCGATGCTTGTGGCGTGGAATATCATAATGGCCATAATAGATATTATCTATCCTATTATGAGCCAATACGCCATAGATAACTTTATAGCCAACGGAACAACATCCGGCATCGGCTGGTTCATAGTGGTCTATCTGCTGCTTGTTGCCTGCCAGGGACTTAGCGTATATCTTTTCATAGTAAACGCGGGCAGGCTTGAAATGAACGTTTCCTACGATATGCGAAAGGATGCCTTCAAAAAGCTGCAGGAGCTTTCCTTCTCGTTTTACGACCGTACGGCCGTGGGCTACCTTATGGCCAGAATGATAAGCGACGTGGGCAGCCTTTCGGAGATGATGTCGTGGAGCTTTGTTGACCTTCTTTGGGCCGGCACATACATTATAGGCGTTATGATTGCCATGTTCTCCATGAACTGGAAGCTTGCGCTGCTTGTTATGATTGTTATCCCGCCGCTCGCGGTTATATCCGTTTTCTTCCAGAAGAAGATACTTAAATATCAGCGCCGCGTAAGAAAGGTGAATTCCCGCATAACGGGCGCGTTTAACGAGGGCATAATGGGCGCCATGACCACAAAGACGCTCGTTCGTGAAAACGCCAACTACTCCGAATTTAAGGAGCTTGCGCACGAAATGAAGCACACCTCCGTGCGCTCCGCAAAGCTTAGCGCCGTGTTCATGCCCATAGTCATGTTCTTGGGCTCCGTAGGCACCGCTATAGTGCTGCACCGCGGCGGTATAGACGTTCTCGGCGGCGTAATGACGTTTGGTATATTGAGCTCGTTTATATCCTACGCCACAAACTTTTTTGAGCCCATTCAGCAGCTTGCGGGTATTCTTGCCGAAATGCAGAGCGCGCAGGCCAGCGCGGAGCGCGTTGTGTCGCTTATAGACACGCCGTGCGAAATAACGGATACCCCCGAGGTTATAGCCAAATACGGCGACAGCTTCAATCCCAAGCGCGAAAACTGGGAGCCCATAAAGGGCGAGGTTGAGTTTGAGCACGTAAGCTTTGCCTATAAAGAGGGCGAAAAGGTTCTGCGTGATTTCAATCTGCACGTTAACGCGGGCGAAACGATAGCGCTCGTGGGCGAAACCGGCGCCGGCAAGAGCACGATAGTAAACCTTGTCTGCCGCTTTTATGAGCCCACCGAGGGCAGGGTGCTTATAGACGGGCGTGATTACAGGGAGCGCAGTCAGCTTTGGCTGCAGTCCAGCCTTGGCTACGTGCTGCAGACCCCGCACCTTTTCAGCGGCACAATAGCGGACAATATTCGCTACGGCCGCAAGGACGCAACCGATGACGAGGTTCGCGCCGCGGCCCGCATGGTACACGCCGAGGAATTTATACTGCGCCAGGAAAAGGGCTACGATACCGAAGTAGGCGAGGGCGGCGTAAGGCTTTCAACGGGCGAAAAGCAGCTTATATCATTCGCAAGGGTAATCCTTGCCGATCCGCGCATATTCGTGCTTGATGAGGCTACAAGCAGCATAGATACCGAAACCGAGCAGCTTATACAGAACGCCATCACAACCGTTCTTGACAACCGCACAAGCTTCATAGTTGCGCACAGGCTTTCAACCATTCGCAACGCCGACAGGATACTGGTTATACGCGGCGGCGAAATAACCGAGCAGGGCACGCACAGCGAGCTTATAGCCAAGCGCGGCTACTACTACGACCTTTACACAACCCAGTTCCGCGAGGAGGCTTCGGACGCCATACTTTCGGAAAAGTAAAATCAAATACACGAAAAGCCGGGTTAGCTCCCGGCTTTTTTGTTGGCGCGAAACGGCGTCAGTATTTTTTTCAACGCAAATAAGCCAATCTTTCGATTGGCTTTTGCACAGCCCCGTGGGGCGATCGGTTACTTAATCAGTTAGCCTTAGCAGCCAGCTTGAGGGCAAGCTGAGCCTTCTTGCGGTTGGCATTGTTCTTATGCAGAACGCCCTTGGCGGCGGCCTTATCAACGGTGCTTACGGCGTTGACATAGGCGGCATCGATAGCGGCCTTATCGCCATTCTCCAGAGACTTGTCGAAGCCCTTTATAGCGGTCTTGACCCTGGAAGTGATTACACGGTTGTTGAGGTTTTTCTTAGCGGTGACTGCCACACGCTTCAAAGCGGACTTATGGTTTGCCAAAACGGTTTCCCCCTTGTTATTTTTACTCGAACATTGCGTATTATATCACGGCTTTTTATATAAAGCAAGCACTAAATTCGCTTATTTTCTCTATTTTTATGCCTGCTGAACGGGCAGCGTGACTATGAAGAGCGTGCCGCGGTTAAGCTCGCTTTCAAGGTTTATTTCCCCGCCGTTAAGCTCAACTATTCGCTTTGCTATGCTTAAGCCCAATCCGCTTCCGGCCGTGGCCCTGCTGCCCGCGCCCTGATAAAAGCGCTCAAAAGCGTGCCTGCGGGTTTCTTCGTTCATGCCTATGCCGTGGTCCTCTATCTCCACGCGAACGCCCTCGGGCGAGCTTTCGCAATATATTCTTATCTCCCCACCCTGTTTACTGAACTTTATGGCGTTGCTCAGTATATTCAGCCAAACCTGGGAAAGCATCTCCTCGTTTGATGTATATTCCGTTTCCTCAAGGTTTATGTCAAGGCTTATGTCCTTTGCTTCCCATTCCTTCTGCAAAAGCAGTACGCAGCTTCTCAGCTGCTCATCAAGCCTGAACGTTTGCCGGTCCGTTATTATCTGCTGGTTTTCAACGCGGGTAAGCGTAAGTATGTTTGAGGCCATGTTTGTAAGCCTGTCCGCTTCGTTTATTATTATGTCCGCGTATTCGCCGCGCTGTTCCTCGGTTATGTCGCTCTTTTTAAGCTGCCTTGCAAAGCCCCTTATGGACACCATGGGCGTTCTGAACTCATGGGAAAAGGAATTTATAAAGTCCCGCCTGAAAAGCTCCGTGCTGCCCAATTCCTCGGCCATAACGTTAAAGCTCTTTGTAAGCTCCTCAAGTTCGTTTCTAACGCCGTTTATTTCCTCTACCCTAACGGTAAAGTCGCCCTTGGCAACGCGCCGTGTGGCCTCTATAAGCTGCTTCATGGGGCGGAAATACCAGCGCGTAAGCAGGGCGTTTATGCCCGTGCCCACGGCCACGCATATAGCAAGCGCTATAACCGGCCAAACTATCGCCGGGTACTTAACCTGCGGCAGCGCGCCTAAAAACTGCAGCAGCAGTATTACCGTAACGGTAAGCACCGCGGTTGAGAGCATTACCAGAAATGTTGCGAATACAATCTGCGCACCAAGCTTTTTCATTGCTTCTTCACCGCCTTGTAGCCAAGCCCGCGCACCGTTATAAGCTCTATGTCCTCATTGCCCTTCAGCCGCTCACGCAGGCGGTTTATATGCACGTCCACCGTGCGCTCGTCCGTATCGCTCTCCATGTCCCATATTTCGTCCATAAGCTGCCTTCTCGTAAAAATATGGTTGGGATAGGATAAAAGCTTATATAAAAGCATAAATTCCTTTGGCGGCAGTTCCCGCTCCCCTGCACAGTCGCAAAGGGTACAGGCATCGTAGTTAAGCACGGTTTCGCCTATTGTAATCTTTCTTTCGCTCACTATTCTGCTTCGCCTTAAAAGCGCGGCAATTCTAAGCAGCATCTCTTCCTCGTCAACCGGCTTTACCATATAGTCGTCCGTACCGGCAAGGAAGCCTTCCTTTTTGTCCTTGGCACTCTGCCTTGCGGTTACCATAAGTATGGGCACGTTGTTTCCGGCGTTTCTAAGCTCCCTTGCCATAGTATAGCCGTCCATATTGGGCATCATAACATCAAGCACAATCAGATCCACGTGCTTTTTATCCATAAGCGCGAGCGCCTCCGCCCCGTCGGACGCGGGTATGGCGGCATAGCCGTTTTGCTCAAGCACGGCCTGCATAAGCCTGCGCGCGTTTATATCGTCCTCTACCACCATTATCTGAAACATATTATTTCCTCCCGAAAGCGCGTGGAATTTCCTTTCAGATTATATCATCGTAAATACAAAAAAGCGAGCTTGCGCCCGCTTAATTGCTGTTTATGTGCCGCTGATTCGATCAGTTGGAATAGGTTATGCCGCTCACCAGGTCATAGTGCTTGGTGATCTTTATTTCTTCCTTCCACTTGGTCAGGTTGGTCTGATAAATGGTGGTCTTCTCGTCCTCGGTAAGCTGCTCTATAAGGCCTTCCTTAACATCGTCAAAGGGAACGTCGCCGGCTTCCTTGTCGCCCACATACTTGATGAAGTGGTAGCCGATTTCGGTTTCAACAGGCTCCTCGGTAACGTCGCCAATGTTTTCAAGCGCAAGAGCCGCTTCCGCAAAGCCCTCGTAATACTGGTCTATAACGTCCTCGCTTACAAGGTAGCCCTCGGTCTTGTAGGGCTCGCTCTCCATGCCGGTATCCTCGCCGTATTCCTCGATAAGCTCATCAAAGTCCACGCCGTCCTTAATCTTGGCCTTTATCTCCTCAAGCTTCTGGTTGATGTTGCTAACCTCGGCCTCGTCCTCGGTCTCGGCCTTCTTTACAAGGATGTGCTTATAGCAGTGGTAGCCTTCGGGCACGACAAGTATGGTGGACATATCGCCGTTGCTTATGGCGCTGCTGTAATCGGTGAAGAACTGGGCGGGATCCTCGGCGTACTCAGCCCTCTTTACCTCTATCTGGGAGTCGTAGTATTCCTTGGCATCCTCTTCGGTAATGTTCACGTCCGCATAAAGGGTTTCCAGATACTTCTGACCTATGGCGGTATTGCGAATATCTTCCTCAAGAACCTTCAGATACTTGGTGTAGCTCCAGCCGGACTTCTTAAGCTCGGCCTTGCAGAGCTTTTCCTCTTCTGCGCGGATGGCATCCTCATCGGTTATGGAGGAATCTACGCTGGAGGCGTACTGAGAAAGCAGGGAATCCACTTCCTCCTGATATTCAGCCTGAACCTCTGCCTCTTCCTCTTCGGTAAGGGTTATGCCGTTCTGCTTGGCAACAACCACGGGCAGAGCGTTGTTTATAAGGGCGCTAAATACCTGCTCCTGCAGGTTCTTCTGGGATGTGGTGGTGGTTACATCGTAGCCGTACATGGACCACATCTGGGCATAGTACTTATAATAGTTATAATAGGCGTTTACACCTATATCCATGTCTCCCACTTCAAGCACGGTATAGTTGGGGTTTGTTACCGAGCAGGCGCAGAGGGAAGCCGCTATCATAAGCGCGGCAAGGATTAGGGCAAGTGTCTTCATTTTGCGCATTTTTCAAAAATCTCCTTTAGTGTTCAGCGCGGAAAGTACCCGCGCGCGGATAAACTGCCTTTCTATTTTATATCCCAAGTGCCCAACTGTCAACGCAAAAGGCGTTTTGTGCGCCCATTTAACCACGTTTCACGCTGTATACACATTCATTTTACCCGCTTTTAACAAAAAATATGGAATTTATTTATGCCATCGGTTATAATAAATTGCATAGGAGTGTAGAATATATGCGGCATATACCAAACATACTTTCAACAATACGCCTTTTGTTGGTCGGCGTATTCATATTTCTTTTCGCGCGGGCAAAATATCTTGCCTGCCTTATTGTGTTCCTTACCGCATTCTTTACAGACCTGCTTGATGGTTATCTTGCCCGCAGAAATAATTGGATAAGCGACCTTGGCAAGGTGCTTGACCCGTTGGCGGACAAGCTTATGGTTATAGCCGCGCTGTCCTGTTTTTACAGCGTCGGTTGGCTTCCGCTTTGGATTCTGCTTGCCGTGCTTATAAAAGAGGGCGCCATGATATTGGGCGGCCTGTTTATGCTGCGTAAAGACGTTGTTGTTTACGCGGACTGGTACGGCAAATTCGCCGCGGGCTTTTTCAACGCGGGCGTAGCGCTTACGCTTATCAAAAACTTCTGGCCGTGGATAGGCAAGCTTAACCTTATTGTGTTCTGCGTGGCTATTCTGCTTGCGGTTATAGCGCTTTGCCATTACGCCAAGGTTCAGGTTTTCGGGCGGGACAAAAAGGAATCGTAATACAGTAATTATGCATATACCACCCTCATGCGGAGCCGTATGAGGGCATAGTTGCGTGCAATAAGCTTTTATCGGAGGGCATTATGTATATAATAGTAGGCCTTGGCAACCCCGGCCGGGAGTACGTCGGCACCCGGCACAACATGGGCTTTATGGCGCTGGACGTTATAGCGGACAGGCACAACATAGAAATAAAAAAGGAAAACTTCCGCAGTGTGTACGGCGAGGGCCGCATAGGCGGCGAGCGGGTTATATTGGCAAAGCCGCTCACGTTTATGAACAATTCCGGCTGGGCCGTAAGGGACCTTGTAAACTGGTTTAAGGTTGAGCACAACCAGCTTATAGTAATATATGATGATATAGACATAGAGCCGGGCGAGCTTCGCATTCGCGAAAAGGGTTCCTCCGGCAGCCACAACGGCATGAAGAGCATTATATATCAGCTTGGGTTTGATGATTTTCCCCGCATACGCGTGGGAACAGGCGCTCCCGAAGGCGGGCGCGACCTTATAGCGCACGTAATGTCCTGCCCCGAAGGTGAAAGCGCCGAGAAAATAAAAGTGGCCCTTTCCGAAGCGGCGGACGCGGCCGAGCTTATAGCATCGGGCCGCATAGCGGACGCGCAGATGCGCTTTAACAAAAAGCCGAAGCGCAAGAAAAAGGAAGAGGCCAAGCTTGCGGAGCAATCGGGCGAAAAGGCCGAGGCCAAAGATGAGAAAGGCAGCGCAAGGGATGAATGAGCATCCTCTTATAAAAATATTAAAAAAGCACCCGGAATACACGCGCCTTGTATCCGCGCTCACAAAGGGCGAGGGCACGGCCTCCGTATACGGGCTTGGCGAGGCCGCGCGGCCGCATATTGCCGCCGGTCTTTTTTGCCATACAGGCAAATCGGTTTTGATAATAACGGCCAACGAATCAAGCGCCGCGAGAATACAGCAGGATATGTCCGCATTTACGGACAGGGCATATCACCTGCCCGCGCGTGAGCTGCCGCTCGGCGCAAAGGGCATAGCATCATCGGCGGGGCTTACGGCAAGGCGGCTTGAGCCGCTCTGCGCCCTGCTTAACGGGGAAAG
This sequence comes from uncultured Clostridium sp., assembly GCA_964600045.1. GTDB lineage: Bacteria > Bacillota > Clostridia > Christensenellales > CAG-138 > Phil1. The sequence continues at coordinate 92,566 of CAZRHS010000001.1, read as the reverse complement.
CATAGCTTTGGCGGTTTCGGCGGAGGCGCTTATTCAGCGCGTAACCCCGCCCGCGGCTATAGCCGAAAGCATGCGCACCGTTTCCGTTGGGGACAGGGTGCAGCCAAAGGACCTCCTTTCCTCCCTTGTAAACGCGGGCTATGAGCGGGTTGATATGTGCGAAGGCAAGGGGCAGGTCTGCCTAAGGGGCGGCTACCTTGATATTTTCCCCATAAGCGCGGCGAACCCCGTAAGAATAGAGTTTTTTGATGACGAAGTGGATACCCTCCGCACATACGATGCCATTACCCAGCGCTCAATTGAAAACATAAGCCGCTGCGTTATACCGCCGGCAACCGAAATGCCGCTTACAAAAGAGGCACGTACCAGGGGTATGCGCGCGCTTAGGAAAATAGAGGGCATGAAGCAGGAATACGATACTCTTAATGAGGGCAGCGTTCCTTTGGGCTTAGAGATGCTTATGCCCCTATTTTACCCCGAATCATTCATAACCGACTATCTTCCCGAGGGGTCGCTTATTCTTATAGACGAGCCGCAGCGCGTTGAGGAAAGCGCAAAGCTTGCCTTTACAACCCATGTTGACAGAATAGGCTCATATATAGCCGAGGGCACGGCCCTGCCGGAGCAGGCGGACCTTATGTGCCAGCCGTCGCACATTCTGCAGAGCCTCGATACGCCCTATACCGCCATGCTTTTCGCGCTTACGCGCACATACGGCCTGATTAAGCCAAAGTGTCTTTTCCGCTTTGAAACAAGGCCCATGGCAAAATACATAGGCAACACCCCCGCCCTTGCCGCGGACATATCAAGCTGGAAGCGCGGCGGAAGCACGGTTGTGATATACGCCGGAAGCCACTCTAAGCGCATAGGCGATATGCTTAGCGACGAAGGCATAACATTAGGCATAACCGATACCCTTACAAGGGACATTATAAGCGGCGAGCAGCTGATAGTGGGCCAGAGCATTGCGAGAGGCTTTGAGTACCCGGAGCTTAAGCTTGCCGTTATAAGCGAATGCGAGCTTTACGGCACGGAGGGCAAACGAGCCGCCGCGGCCGGCAAGAAGAAGCCCAAGCTTGTTTTCAGCGAGCTTAGCGTTGGCGACCTGGTAGTTCACGAGCTGCACGGCATAGGCCGGTTTGTTGGCGTTGTAACGCTGCAGGTTGGCGGCGTTTCAAGGGACTATCTGCACCTTGTTTACGCGGGCGGCGACAAGCTGTATATTCCTACCGATCAGCTTGACAGGGTTCAGAAATACATAGGCGGGGACGAAACAACCGCCCATCTTTCCCACCTTGGCACGGGCGAATGGCAGCGCACGGTTAACAAAACCCGCGAAAGCGTTAAAAAGCTTGCCTTTGACCTGGTTAAGCTTTATGGCGACAGGCTGCACCGAAAGGGACACGCCTTCCCGCCCGATACCGCCTGGCAGAAAAGGCTTGAGGAGAGCTTTCCTTATCAGGAAACGCCCGACCAGCTTACGTGCATTGCCGAAATAAAGCGGGATATGGAAAGCGACCGCGTTATGGATCGCCTGCTTTGCGGAGACGTGGGCTACGGCAAAACGGAGGTTGCCCTGCGCGCGGCATTCAAGGCCGTAACGGACAGCAAGCAGGTGGCATTCCTTGTGCCCACAACAATACTTGCACAGCAGCACTATAATACCCTTGCCGCAAGGTTTTCGGGCTTTCCGGTTACGGTGGCCCTGCTTTCGCGCTTCAATTCCCCGTCTGAGGAAGCAAAGGTTATAGACGGGCTTAAAAAGGGCACGATAGACGTTGTTGTAGGCACGCACAAGCTGCTTTCAAAATCCGTGCAGTTCAAGGATCTGGGCCTTCTTATAATAGATGAGGAGCAGCGCTTCGGCGTTGGCCACAAGGAGCAGATAAAGGAAATGCGAAAGGATGTTGACGCGCTCACCCTTTCCGCAACGCCTATACCGAGAACGCTTCATATGTCCATGACCGGCATACGCGATATGTCCGTTATAGAAACCCCGCCCGAGCAGCGCTACCCCGTGCAGACATACGTTATGGAATACAGCGAGGCCGTGGCAAGGGAAGCCATTATGAAGGAAATAAGCCGCGGCGGCCAGGTTTTCTTTGTTTATAATAACGTGCGCGGCATGGAAACATTCGCCGGTAAGCTTGCAAAGCTTGTGCCTGAGGCGAGGATAGCCTTTGCCCACGGCCAGATGAACGAGCGGCAGCTTGAGCGCACAATGCTCGATTTTATGGATCAGCAGTACGATGTGCTTTTGTGCTCAACCATAATAGAGAGCGGCCTTGATATGCCAAACGTTAATACCATAATCGTATACGACGCGGACAAGATGGGCCTTGCCCAGCTTTATCAGCTGCGCGGCAGGGTAGGCCGCGGCGCAAGGCTTGGCTACGCCTACTTAACGTTTATGCGCGACAAGGTTCTGAGCGACGTTGCAGAAAAGCGCCTTAGCGCAATAAGGGAATTTACCCAGTTCGGCGCGGGCTTCAAAATAGCCATGAGGGACCTTGAGATACGCGGCGCGGGCAACCTTTTGGGGCCGGAGCAGCACGGGCACATGGCGGCCGTAGGCTACGACCTTTATTGCAAAATAGTGGAGGGTGCCGTTAAGGAGGCAAAGGGCGAAAAGGAGCCGGTGAAGATAGACACGGTTGTGGATATTCCCGTTCCCGCCAGCATATCCTCCCGCTATATTCCGCGCGAATCGGAGCGGCTTAATATGTATAAGCGCATAGCGTTCATAGAAACGCGGGACGATCTTTACGATGTGCAGGATGAGCTTATAGACCGCTACGGCGACATTCCCGCCGAAACCGCCAATCTACTGAACATTGCCCTTATAAAGGCGGACTGCTCCCGCGCGGGCATAACGCAGCTTAGGGTGCGCGATGGCGAAATTCGCTTTGTGTTCGATAAGCAGGCGCCCATTGACGGGACAAAGCTTATTGCCGCGGCGGGCAACATAGCCGGAGCCAGGCTGTCGTTTGGCGAAACGCCCACGGTTGTCGTATCCCGCCCCAGGAGCGACGCGGCGGCGCTTTACGCCCTGCTGCCACAGATTGTTTACACGCTTGTCGATTGCGCGACAATCGATTGATGATATAATACACAATAGCTATATGCACCGTTTTAATCGGTGTTAGATATGGAAGGAGAAAAACTACTTTGAACACCAAAAAGCTGATTGCCCTGCTGCTGAGCGCAGCCATGGCCGCCTGTATATTCTGCGGCTGCCAGCTGACGGAAAATGAGACCGAAGAGCCCACCGAAACCGCCGCCCCCACGGAAAGCGCGGAAGTAACAGAGCCCGAAGAGCCCACTATAACCGTTGACTCAGACGATATGGATCTTAGCGCCGCCGCGGCCAAGATAAACGGCGAAACCGTGCTTACACTTGCCGATGTTAAGGTTACATTCGATATGTATGCCGAATACTTCAGCAACTACGGCTACGATGTAACAAGCGATACCGAAACGCTTGAGCAGTTCCAGGACGATGTTGTAAACCTGCTTCTCAAGAGCAAGGTTCTTGAATACAAGGCCCGCGAGCTTGGCTACGACAATTATACCGACGAGCAGAAGGCGGAGCTTGAAACCCGCCAGCAGGCCAATATAGACGAAATGGATGCTTATTATCGCGAGATAGCCGAGGAAGAGGCCGCGAGCGATTCTACCGTTGATGTTGATGCCAGGGTAATGGAGCTTATACTTGAAGAAGCCAAGAGCAACATGGCCGACGACAACGCCACCTATGAAGAATACTGCGAAAAGCTGAACAACGACATAGAGGTTGAGTACCTTACCGAGCTTATGAAAGAGGACCTTACCAAGGATGCCGCCGCGAGCGAGGAGGAAATAGAGGAGCAGTTCAATACCAGCTCCATGAGCGATATTGAAACCTATAACTCCAACCCCGAAACCTTTAAGGACGACGAAGATGCCTACGAGCTTGACTCCACCGGCATTCCTCCCCTTTACGTTCCCAAGGATTACCACAGGATTTATGATATATACATCGCCTATGAGGGCAGCCTTCCCGATGAGTGCACCGCCGCGAAGACCAGCATGAACACCCTTAAGAACGAGTATAACACCCTTGCCTTTGAGGATGCCATAAACGGCACCAGCGAGAACGCCGAGCGCATTGCCGAAATTCTTGATGAATACAGGGAGCAGCAGGCCGAATACGATAAGTATTATGAAGAATACACCGCCAGCGCCTACAAGAAGGCTACCGCCGCCTACGAGCGCCTTGAGGCCGGCGAGGACTTTAAGACCGTTATGCTTGAGGTAACCGAGAATACCGACTTTACCGAGGTTGACGGCTATGCCGACGGCATGCTTATCTCCAATTCCTACTCCTCCTCTTCCGATTGGTCCGATGCCGTTAAGGAAGCCTTCGCCACCCTTTCCCTTGGTGAGTACAGCGAGGTATTTGCCGATACCAACGGCGTGCATATAATCTATTATGTAAGCGACGAGGAAGCCGGTTCCAAGGACCTTGACCAGGTACACGACGCCATAGCCGCCAGCCTTGACGAGGACAAGAAGGAAGAAGTTTGGGACGATCTGGTAGAGGAATGGCTGAACGACGGTTCCGTTGAGCTTATAACCGAAACCTATCGCCAGCTTGGCAAATAAGAATTAAAGCTTAAATAAAGCACAAAGGCCTCCCGGCAAAAGCGGGAGGTCTTTTTTAGGCGATTTTATAAAACAAAGCGGCACAGCCAGATGACCGTGCCGCCTTTATTGCATTATTATAGCTTATTAGTTGAGTGCTTCCTTAAGAGCCTTACCAGCCTTGAAAGTGGCAGCCTTGCTCTCAGCAATGTCGATCTCAGCGCCGGTCATGGGGTTGTGGCCCTTATGAGCGGGACGGGTGCGGGTTTCGAATACGCCAAAGCCAACCAGCTGAACCTTCTCGCCGGACTTCAGGGTCTCGGTGATGGTGTCAAGGGCGGTCTGTACGGCGGTCTCGGCCTGCTTCTTGGTGAGATCGGTTTTGTTAGCTACTGCGGCTATAAGCTCAGTTTTGTTCATTACTTCTATCCTCCTAAAAATTATCGGCAACAATTTTGCGCAAGGCATATTGTATCAGCTTTTTGCTTTTAGTACAAGCACTTTTTTGCTTTTTTCAGCTTAAAAAATCCTTGTTTTTGGCTGTTTTCCACTTTGCCATAATTCGTGCAGTTTGTCGGGGTCAAGCGTGCCCAGTTCCGTGCCGTTTTCGGCGCAGAGCCTCTCTTTTTCGGCAAAAGCGTTAAGGAAGGCGTTGCCCGCATCCCTAAGCGTAATCTCCGCATCAAGCTTAAGCGCGCGCATAACGTATACCGCGCTGAAGAGAAGCTCCTCGGCAGAGGCGTAAAGCTCGTCCTCCCCCGCCTTTTCGTCATACAGCTTGCGCATTCTTTCGCAGGCCGCCGTAAGTGCGTCAAGCGCCGTATTTACGTCCTTTATATCGTATCCCACGGCACCGGCCCGCTTCTGCAGCTTGCCCGCCCGCATAAGCGCGGGGAAGCAATCGGGAACCGCCTGCATGGTTTCGGTTGCGGTATGCATGTGCTTTTCCTTCTTTTTAAGCACTTCCCAGTTTTTAAGCACCTCTTCCGTGCCCGATACGCTAACGGTTGAAAAAACGTGCGGGTGGCGATATATAAGCTTTTTGACAATGCCGGTTGTAACGTCCCTTATAGTAAAGTCGCTCGCCTCGGTTTCAAGCTGGGCGTGGAAAACAACCTGCAGCAGCACGTCCCCCAGCTCCTCGCAAAGGGCATCCATATCGCCGCGCTCAATGGCGTCAACGGCCTCGTAGGCCTCCTCTATCATCGTGTTTCTAAGGCTTTCGTGCGTCTGCTCCCTGTCCCAGGGGCATCCGCCCTCCGCGCGCAGCCGGCCAACAACCTCTACAAGGCTGTCCATGCCGTGCCTTTCAAGCCCTTCAAGCGCCACAGGCGGCACCATAAGCACGGTTGCGGCAAAGTATTTGCCCGCCTTCCTGTCAAGCTCATAAAGCTTTATATTCTCGCAGGAGTATTCACCCTTCTCATCCATATACGCAAGCGTAACGTCATGCTCGTCCGGGTAGTATTCGCTGAGCGCAAGCTTAACCTCTCCCGCGCGTATAGGCGTATCCACTTCCTCTACGCAAAGCGGCACGCGCGTATCTATTCCGCACGGCAGCTCGTTGGCGCTGAGTATTCTTATATTGCCCATTGAAAACGGCATTCCCGCCGCGCTGAGCGCCGCCTCGGCATATCCGCTTGAAGCGAGTATTTTTATCTTCGCTCCCTTTTCGGCCGCTTTATTCTTTATGGCGGCCATAAGCGCCTCGCCCGCCCCGCGGCCCACGGGCGCGTACACGGTGTCCTTATCCTCTTCAAAAAGCTTTTCGGCTATAGCCTCGTTAAGCTCATCAAAATCGTAGCAGTCCTCATAAAGCTTATCCATGCTTTGATATTTAAGGCCGCTCTCCTTCAGCCAATAGGCGCTCGGGTGCTGCTCGGTCTGTATAAAAAGCCGCTCGGCGCTCATTATGGCGCGCTGTGCCGCCGCCGTTACGGCCGCGGGTGTTGAAAGCGGCGCTACGGTAAGAATCATATTAAGCCTCCCTGTTCTGCTTGCTCTTTTCGCCCCGGTACATTATGCGCCTAAGCTTACCGCCGCCGGGGATATAGTTAAGCTCTTCGCTTGAAAGCATTTTAAGCACTATGGCCAGTATTCCGTACACGGCAACGCCGGCTATAACCGCGCCCAGCGTAGCAACCGTAGCGTGGCCGGATTTTGCCAGTATCAGATAAGCAAAGTGCACCGTAAGCCCCATGGCAACGGAAGCCGCCGCGGGCTTTATAATCACATCGTAAATATTCACCTTGCACTTTGTGCGGCGCACCATGTATATGGTATCCGCAACGCCCGCGTAAGCATAGCACACAACCGTTGAAACAGCCGCGCCCTGAATATTTATGCTGGGTATATTCATAAGCACAAGCATTGTTATAACCTTAAGCACAAACCCTATGAAAAGGTTAAACACGGGCACTCTCGGCTTGCCAAGGCCCTGCACAACGCCCGTCATGGACTGCACCATGGAAAGGAATATAACGCCCATGCTCGCCGTATGCATAATGTCCACAGCCAAAGCAAGCTCCGATTCGGTAAGCTTTGGATAAAGCATGTGCAGTATAGGCTCCGCCAGCACAAAAAGGCCAACCGCGCACGGCATGCCTATTATAAGGGCAAGCTTTAATCCAAGCCTTGCGGTGGATTTTACCCCCGCGCGGTCGCGCATCGCGTTTTTAGCTGAAATTGCGGGCACAAGGCTCATCGCAAGCGCCATTGTCAATACGCCCGGCATGTTTATAAGCGTTGTAACATAGGTTCTAAGCAAAGAGTAAGCGGTTTTTCTTACCTCCTCGCTGTAGCCCAAATTCGCGAGTATTCTGCCTATAAGGGCGCTGTCCACCATGCCGGTAAGGGGGCTTATGGATGCGCCTATCGTTATGGGTATGGCTATGGCAAGCAGTGCCTTCGCTACCGCGCCAAAGCCCCTGTCCTGTGATTCGGGCTGATTTGCTATAAGCCTGTCCATGCTCTTTTTTCTTCTGCGGTAGAAAACGTATACCACCGCAAGGCCCATAAGCTCGCTTATGCTAACGCCTATAAGGGCGCCCATGGCGGCGTATTCGGGTCCTTTGGGCAAAAGCTTTATTGCAAGCGTAAGCCCTATAACAAGCTTGCCAAGCTGCTCCGCTATCTGCGAAAGGGCAGTGCCCGCCATTTGCTGCAGGCCCTGAAGATATCCCCTGTACGCGCACATAATCGATACAAACAGCAGCGCCGGGGCAAGCGCGCGGAAGCTGTAAACCGTTTCGGGGTAGGTTGTTATGCTCGCGAACACCTTTGCGCCAAGGAACATGGCAACGCTTGTTATAATGCCAATTATGGCAAGCAGCTTTACTGCCACGTTCAGCACTTCCCTTGCTCCCCTGTGGTCGCCCACGGCTATGCGCTCGCTCACCTGCTTTGATATGGCGGTGGGCAAGCCGGACGAGGATATAACAAGAAGGAATGAGTAATAAGGATAGGCCGCGTCGTAATAGCACGAGCCTTCCGTTCCCACGGCGTTAGCGAACGGGATGCGGAATACCGCGCCTATTATTTTTACCACCAGGCCCGCCGCGCCCAAAAGCGCCGCGCCCTGCACGAAAGACTTTTGTTTCTTTTCCATGTATATAAGTCCTGTTTTTTTGTGTTATGCGGCGCAAACACGCCGCGCCGCTTGTCATTATATCATAATAGAAGCCGCGAAATACGGCAAAGTATGAATTATTCGCCAACTTTTCAAATTTTGTTGAGTTGCGGCTTTATAATGGCTCTTTTTGTTGTATAATAAATTGATATAAGTAATACAAAGGTTAGGTAAGCTATGAAAATAACGCTTGACTCTAAAATATGCGAAATAAATCAGGGCGAAACGCTGCTGGACGCGGTAAAAAAGCTGGGTCTTGACAATTCAAGCCTTGTTTCCCGTCCCCTCGCGGCGCAGATAGGCGGCGAGGTATTCAGCCTTAGATACGCGCCCAACAGGGATTTATCCGTTCATCTTTTGAATTACAAGGAGGAAGCCGGCCGCAGGGTATATGAGCGGACGATTCAGTTTATATTCATCGCCGCGGTAAGGCGGCTTTTCCCCGGCGCGCGGGTATGCGTAAGATACACGCTCGGCCCCGGGCTTTATATAACCGTAGACAAGCAGCCCGCGCTCAGCGAGCAGGACGTGCTTAAGCTTGAAAGTGAAATGCGAAACCTTGTGCGCGCGGCGCTCCCGCTTGAAAGAAAGCGGCTTAATATAAAAGAAGCCATAGCCTACTATGAGCGCGACGGTCAGCAGGACAAGGCGGAGCTGCTTAAATGGCGCAAGTTCAACTACTTTGATGTTTATTCGATAGGCGACTATAAGGACTATTTCTATGGTGAAATGGCCCCGTCAACGGACTATGCGGACGTATTCAGGCTTAAGTTTAATGAAGACGCTCTTATTCTGCTTTTGCCAAGAAACGATGAGCCCGATGTGCCGAGCGACTACGAGCCGCAGCCCAAGTTCGCCGAAACATTCCGCCAGAGCGACGACTGGGGCAAGCTTATGCACTGCGCAACGGTTGGTGAGCTTAACTCGCTTGTTTCAAGCGGCAAAATACGCGAGCTTGTGCGCGTGAACGAGGCGCTTCATGAAAAGGCATACGCGAATATAGCCGATCAGATAGTCGCGCGCTCAACCCGCGCCATACTCGTGGCAGGTCCAAGCTCTTCCGGCAAAACCACGAGCGCCCATCGCCTTGCCACCCAGCTTAGGGTTCTTGGGCAGGACCCCAGGCTTATTTCAATGGATAATTATTATGTGGACAGGGATCTTTGCCCGATAGACGAATTTGGCGAAAAGGACCTTGAGCATATATGCAACCTTGATATACCCCGCTTTTCAAGCGACCTTGCGGCCCTTATGCGCGGCGAGGAGGTTGAAATTCCCATATTTGATTTTATAACCGGCAAACGCTCCAAGGAAACAATACCCATGAAGCTCCATAAGGACGAGCCGATTATAATAGAGGGTATACATGCCTTAAACCCCGCCCTTTTAGGCGACAATATAGACAGGGATAAGCTTTTCCGCGTTTATGTAAGCGCGCTTACAACGCTTAATTTGGACGACCACAACAGGATTCACACAACCGATGCCCGGCTTCTTCGCCGCCTTGTCAGGGACTTCAAAACCCGCGGGGCGGACATGGAATACACGCTTTCAATGTGGCAAAGCGTTAGGCGCGGCGAGGAAAAATGGATATTCCCCTATCAGGAAAACGCGGACGCGCTTTTTAACACAACCCTTGTTTACGAAACGGCTGTGCTTAAAAAATATGTTTACCCCCTGCTTCAGGCGGTTCCTACCGAAAGCCCCTGCTACGCCGCGGCAAGGGACATTATAAAGGTTTTGAACTATTATCTGGATGCGGATATAGAGGACGAAATACCGCCCACGAGCATTCTTCGCGAGTTTATAGGCGGCTGCACTTTTTACAGGGAGGATAAATAATTTGCGCCTTGTATCATGGAACGTAAACGGTCTTCGCGCCTGCATGGGCAAGGGCTTTATGGAGTTTTTCCATACGATTAACGCGGATATAATCGCCCTGCAGGAAACAAAGCTTCAGCCGCACCAGATTGAGCTTGACCTGCCCGGCTACGAGCAATTTTGGCACAGCGCCGAAAAGAAGGGATACAGCGGCACGGCCGTTTTCACAAAGCATAAGCCCATAAGCGTAAGCTACGACATGCCGGACATGGAGTCCTTAGGTTTCCCGAACGAGGGCAGGGTTATAACGCTTGAATTTGAGGAATTCTATTTTGTCGATTGCTACACGCCCAATTCCCAGCGCGAGCTTACAAGGCTTGAGTTCCGCATGGACTGGGAGGACGAATTCAGGAAATACCTGACTGAGCTTGATAAGAAAAAGCCCGTAATACTCTGCGGCGATCTTAACGTGGCTCACGAGGAAATAGACCTTAAGAACCCGAAAACCAACCACAATAACGCGGGCTTTACGGATCAGGAGCGCGAAAAATTCAGCCTGCTTCTTAAAAGCGGCTTCGTGGACAGCTTCCGCTATCTTTATCCCGATAAAACGGACTGCTATTCCTGGTGGAGCTACATGGCGAACTCCCGCGCAAGGAACATAGGCTGGCGCATTGACTACTTTGTGGTAAGCGAAAGATTTAAGCACAGAATAGAGCAGAGCAGCATTCTGCCGGAGGTTACTGGAAGTGACCACTGCCCGGTAATGCTTGAAATAAACTGAAATATTATAAACGGAGGGAATTATGAATTATATCGACCTTAGAAGCGATACCGTAACCAAGCCCACCCTTGCCATGCGCGCGGCAATGGCCGCCGCCGAGGTTGGCGACGATGTATACGGCGACGACCCCACGGTAAACGAGCTTGAAAGGCTTGCCGCCGAGATGCTCGGCAAGGAAGCGGCCATGTTCGTAACAAGCGGCACCATGGGCAACCAGCTTGGCATAATGAGCCAGACCCGCCGCGGCGACGAGATTATAGCCGGCGCGCAGAGCCATATTGTTATGCACGAGGTTGGCGCGGCCGCGGTGCTGAGCGGCGTAAGCATAAGGCAGATTGATTATCCAAACTGCGTACCTGTTCCGGAGATGATAGCCGCCCGCATAAGGCCGGACGATATACACGAGCCCCCCACGGCGCTTATATGCATTGAAAACGCGCTTGCGAACGGCCGCGTTGTTCCGCTTGAAACAATGGCTGAAATAAGAAAGATTGCGGACGCGAACAATCTGCCCATACACATGGACGGAGCGAGGGTATTTAACGCGGCAACCGCTTTGGGCGTTGACGTTAAGGAGATTACACAGTATACCGATACCCTCTCCTGCTGCCTTTCAAAGGGCCTTTGCTCCCCCGTGGGCGCCATATTCGCAGGCCCCAAGGCAACCGTTGCTCGCGCGAGAAAGTGGCGCAAGCTGCTTGGCGGCGGCATGAGGCAGGCAGGCATTTTGGCGGCCGCCGGCATTATATCCCTTAAGGACATGACAAAGCGCCTGGGCGAGGACCACAAGAACGCCCGCCGCATGGCGGAGCTTCTTAACGCGCTTGACGGCGTTAGCGTGGACATGGATTCCGTGCAGATAAACATGGTATTCTTTAAGCTTGACAGGCCCGCCGCCCTTAAGGACGCGCTGCCCGACATGATGAAGGAAAAGGGCGTTATAATAAGCCCCGAGGAGCTTGGCGAATTCCGTTTCGTTACAAATAACGATGTTTCCGCAAAGGACGTTGAATACGCCGTAAGCACTTTCGCTTCCCTTATAAACGCGTAATAACCCTATAGGAGGTAAACAATAATGGCAACCAAAGTTTGGGCACACAGGGGCGCGAGCGGCTACGCGCCGGAAAACACCATACCCGCCTTTAAGCTGGCAGTTGAGCAGCAGGCGGACGGCGTTGAGCTGGACGTGCATCTTAGCAGCGACGGCAAGCTGATGGTAATTCACGACGAAACGGTGGACCGCACCTCCAACGGAACGGGCAGAGTTGTTGATATGACCTGCCAGGAGCTTAAGCGCCTTGATTTTTCAAACGGCATGAGCGGCTATAAGGACGTTCGCATCCCCACCCTCAGGGAGGTTTACGGCCTGCTTAAGAACACCAACCTTACCATAAACGTTGAAATAAAGTGCGACGTTGTAATATACCCCGGCATTTGGGACAAGGTTATAGAGCTTGAAAAAGAGATGGGCATGCAGGGCAGGATAATATATTCCTCCTTCAACCACTATGTTCTTATGAAGGTTCGCGAGCTTGACCCCAAGGCGAACATAGGCCTTCTTTATTCCGAGGCGCTGGTTGATCCCTGGGTATACGCGAACTATCTGCACGCGAACGCCATTCATCCGCATTTCAAGGCCGCGCTTGCCTGCCCCGGGCTTATAGAGGGCTGCCAGAAGGCCGGCATAGAGATTCATCCCTGGACCTGCAACGATGAGCAGGTTGTGTACGACCTGGCGCGCGCCGGCATAGAGGCCGTTATAACCAACTATCCGGACAAGGCCCGCGAGGTTATAAGCACACTCAAATAATTTAATCTGAAACAGAAAAGGGTCCTTCCGCCCAAACGGAGGGACCTTTATATAACTTTGTATGGAATCGTTAAAAACAATCGCAACCATAAAAAGCGACTTTACAACCAAGTTCGGCATACCGCGCCAGAGCGGGCTTAGCGCCGCGCAGCTTTCAACAATTGTTTTCGAGCCCGAATACCGCGACGAAAACGCCCTGCGCGGGCTTGACGGATATTCGCACATTTGGCTTATATGGGGCTTCAGCGAAGTTAAGGCGGAAAAATGGTCGCCCATGGTAAAGCCGCCGCGCCTTGGCGGGAACAAGCGTATGGGGGTTTTCGCTACCCGCTCGCCCTTTAGGCCAAACCCGATAGGCCTATCCTCCGTTAAGCTTGAGCGCATTGAAAAGCGGCCGAACCTTGGCACGGTGCTTATAGTGTCCGGCGCGGACCTTATGGACGGCACGCCCATTTATGATATAAAGCCCTATCTTTCGTTTACGGACAGCCATCCGGACGCGAAAAACGGCTTTGCCGGGGAAAAGCTTGATTATTCATTAAAGGTTGAGTTCCCGGACGATCTTCTTTCCGTAATACCCGCCGCCAAGCGGGAGGCGCTTATTGAGTCCCTTTCGCAGGACCCGCGCCCGGCATACCTTACGGAACCGGATATGCCATTCGGCTTTGAGTACGCCGGCTTTGACGTGCGCTTTAAGGTGAAGGACGGCATACTCAGGGTATACGAAATAGAAAAGCTGTAATCAAACCGTTACGAATCCAATCCGCCATACAGCGCCACCCAGCGGCGCACATGGTCTATAAAACGCTGTGTCGATAAGGACATGGCGTTTTTGTCTTTTACGCATATACCTATATTTCTGTAAAACCTTTGGGGCAGGTCGCGGGCCACAAGCGGATAGGCGCACCGCTGCAGCATAAGCTCGTTTGTAAGGCTTATGCCAAGCCCGCTTGATACCATGGCAAGTATTGTGGGGTCCTGCTGAACGCTGTACTGTATATTAGGCTTAACGTTAAGCATATCAAAAACCCTGTTTATTTCGTAATCGTCGCCTTCATCAAGCATTATTACCGGGTATTGCTCAAATGCCTTTGGCGGGAACGGTACCTTATTCGCAAGCGGATGATCGCAGGCGACTATCGCCTTCCATTGGTCGCGCTGCAATAGCCAGCAGTCCAGATGCTCCTCCGCCGTGGGCAGGCTTACAAAGCCGCAGTCCGCGTCCCCGTCCCTTACCCATTTCTCTATCTGCGAATTTATGTTTGAGGGCAGCAAATCGAATTTTATCTGGGGATACATTTCACTGAAGGATTTAACTATGCCCGGCATCCATTTTTCATAAACGCTTGTGAACGCCGCAACCTTTACAAGGCCCGTATTCAGCCCCCTCAGGTCCTGCGCCTTTTGCTCCAGCTGATGCTGCAGCGCGCACATGCGGCTGAAATACGGCAGCAGCTCCCGCCCGTCCGCCGTGAGCGACACTCCGCCGTGGCTTCTAACGACAAGCTTTGTGCCAAGTTCCTCCTCCAGCGAGCTTACCGCGTGGCTTATGCCGGACTGGGTAAAATTAAGCTTCTCCGCCGCGCGCGTAAAGCTGCCGCATTCCGCGGTTTTAATCAGTATTTCGTATTTTGTAAGGCTCATTTTATCCCACGCTCCCTTCATTTTTCATTATAAGGCATGCTGTCTTTGTGTTCAAACATTTTTTCATCAAAAGTATGAAAATGATGCGTTTTACAAATGCAAAAGAGTGTGTTATTTTATAATCAACCTAAGGAACTTAAAGAAAGGAGCTGCGATTATGAGTCTTAACCTTCTTCTGGCCGGCCTTGCCGCCATACTGGTGATCGTTGCTATCGTCAGCCGCGTTACCGGTAAATAAGCATTAGCGCACAGTGGTTGCGTGAAAGTTGTTGATATAACCAATTAGAGGAGCTTAAAGAAAGGAGCTGCGATTATGAGTCTTAATCTTCTTCTGGCCGGCCTTGCCGCCATACTGGTGATCGTTGCTATCGTCAGCCGCG
>CAZRHS010000001.1:0-77776 GCA_964600045.1 uncultured Clostridium sp. | reverse complement strand
TTGCCGGTAAGTAAATAAATTAACGCATGGTTGAGTGTGCATGCGTTAGTGATATTAATTAGTACATGTATGGGATTAAGAAAGACCCCTCCAAGCGAGGGGCCTTTTCTTTTGTTTTGAAAGCAGCCGGCTGTAAAAGCTGAAATGTTCACAGATTCGTAATATATTTTGGGGCTTAACCGCTTGTTTTTTTGGGGAAACCTGGTAAATTTACAGTATACTCAATTTTTGGCACAGCCATTATGAATGTAAACAGAAATCGCAAAACCGTTTATGTTCCGAAAACGGACGATAAAAACGGCATTACAGCTATCTATGGATAAGTAAGGGGGGGTAATAATTATGACTAAAAGCAGAACAAAAGTCGCTTTGATAGTATCGATTTCGTTAATAGCAGTCCTTGTCATTGCATTTGTTATTCATAGTGCCGTAAGCTCTGATGAAACCTCTCAGGCCGAGAGTTCTATCTCCGTAGGCTATGATTATCCTCTTTCCTCCGACCTGCAGCAGATGATTGACGGTGCGGGTTATATAGTTGTCGGAGAATATACCGGATTTGATTCAAGCTGGAATATGGCAAGAAATCCGGACAATCCTAAGGAGGAGGACGATCCCGAAAATTATACCGAGGGCAGGCTTTATAATTTTACCGTGGAACGCACCCTTAAAGGTTCAATTGATGATCAGTCAATTCTGGTAAACCATAAATATTCGGAGACTATATGGACAACCGAGTCGGATGCCGTGATGGATGCCGAGGGGAATATAGTTAAACCGGCAACCGAAACAAAGGACATATCCTTTACTGTTGTCAGCCCTATGTTTATTGAGCCGGAATACGGCTGCAAATATATCCTTTTCCTGTGCAGGGGTGGTGATTTCGGCTATTATTACGCGTCCGGTGAGCCTTTTTCAATAAAGATTACGGATGGAGTCGCCGCCCTTCAATCAAATCTTCTGGACAGAACAGGAGACTTTACTCAGGAGTTTGAAAGCGATTCCAAAAAATATTCCGTTATTATAGACTACGGCGGCATTACGTTTAATGATGAAATAACGGGGCTTTCAACCGATGAAATCATTCAAAAGATAGAAGACGGGCTTCAGCAGTAGCTGAGCTTTAATATAGGGATTAAGAAAGACCCCTCCAAGCGGAGGGGCCTTTGTGTTTATGGCTTTATCAGTGCTCGTGCGGCTCTTCATGCTCGCAGGAGCATTTTGTGTTTTCAACTTCCTTGGCCTTGTCTTCCATGCCCTTCTTGCGGTAATAATCCGCTATGGCCGCGCGTACGGCTTCCTCTGCAAGCACGGAGCAGTGTATCTTCTGCGGGGGCAGACCCTCAAGCGCCTCAACAACGGCGGAGTTGCTCAGCTGCAGCGCCTCGTCTATGCTCTTTCCCTTTATAAGCTCGGTTGCCATGGAGCTTGTGGCTATGGCCGCGCCGCAGCCGAAGGTTTTGAAGCCAACGTCCTCTATAATGCCGTCGTCATTAACCTTAAGAAACATCTGCATTATGTCTCCGCACTTGGCGTTGCCAACCATGCCTACGCCGTTCGCGTCTTCAAGCTCACCCACGTTGCGGGGATGGGAAAAATGATCAAGAACCTTTTCGGTATACATATCCGTAAATCTCCTTTCGATAATAGCTTTTTTAATTTATTCTATGGGGCTTATCGGGCTCATCTTCCTGAGCCTGTGGGCTACCTTGGGCAGGGTTTCAAGCACGTAGTCTATATCCTCCTCCGTGGTGTCGTCGCCAAGGGTAAGGCGTACGGAGCCGTGCGCAACCTCGTGGGTAAGGCCAAGGGCAAGCAGAACATGGGAAGGATCCAGGCTGCCGCTGGTGCAGGCGGAGCCGCTGGAGGCAGCTATGCCGGCCATGTCAAGCATAAGCAGAATGCTTTCGCCTTCAATATATTTAATGGAGAAGTTAACGTTGTTGGGCAGACGCTTTGTCCTGTGCCCGTTCAGTTTAACCTCGGGTATGGTGGACTCTATGCCGTTTATAAGCTTGTCCCTAAGCTTAAGCATGCGCTCGGTGGTTTCGGGCATGTTCTTAACGGCTATCTCAAGCGCCTCGCCAAGGCCTACTATGCCGGCAACGTTCTCTGTACCCGCGCGGCGTCCCTTTTCCTGCTCGCCGCCGATAATGTAGCTGGGAAGGCGGATACCCTTGCGCTCATAGAGCACGCCAACGCCCTTGGGGCCGTGGAACTTGTGGCCGGACATTGAAAGCATATCTATGCCCATGGCCTTTACGTCTATCGGCAGATGGCCCGCCGCCTGAACGGCATCGGTATGGAACAGCACGCCCTTTTCGTGGCAAACGGCGGCTATTTCGGGAATGGGCATTATGGTGCCAACCTCGTTATTGGCGAACATTATGCTTACAAGTATGGTCTTGTCGGTAATGGCGTCCCTCACCTGCTCGGGCGTTACCAGTCCGTCCTTATCAACGGGCAGGTAGGTTACCTTTATGCCCTTCTTTTCAAGAGCAGCGCAGCTGTGAAGAATGGCGTGGTGCTCAATATTCGTGGTTATGATATGGTCGCCCTTCTTGGCGTATCTTTCCGCCACGCCGAAAAGCACGGTGTCGTCGCTCTCGGTGCCGCAGCCGGTGAATACTATTTCGCTCGGGTCTGCGTTTATGGCATGAGCAACCTGCTCGCGGGCATGCTCAACCGCGGTGCGCGCGGTCTGGCCGAATGAATGGGGGCTTGAAGCGTTGCCGTAAACCTCGGTAAGGTAGGGCATCATCTTTTCAAGCACCTTGGGTGAAAGGGCCGTAGTGGCCGCGTTGTCAAGATAAACCTTTCTCATTGCGTATCTCTCCTGAATGTATATAAAGTGTTTATTCGTCGCTCTTTTCGCACTCTTCCGGTGCGCCGCCGCAGCGTTCAAGCTGGGACAGATGATCCTCCGCCATGTCCTTCAGGGTTGTGGTGGAAAGAACCTCGTTTATTTTGCTCTGCAGCTTAATCCAAAGCGGCCTTGCGGAGCAGCGGCAGGCGTTTGTGCACTCCGCATCGTTTTCCGTGCCAACGCAGTCCACTATGTCCGTTCCGCCCTCAAGAGCGCGGAGCACCGTGCCTACGTCTATTTCCTCCGGCGGGCGGCTCAGCTCATATCCCCCGCAGGCGCCGCGCGAGCCCTTTATAAGCCCCGCTTTTTTAAGCAGCACCACTATTTGCTCAAGATATGAGGGGCTTATGCCCTGCTGCCGCGAAAGGGTAAGCGCGCTCACCGGTCCCTTGCCGTATTCAATGGCCAGATCAACCATTGCTTTAAGCCCGTAGCGCCCTTTTGTGGAGAAGTACATAGCCGCGTCACCTCAATTCCCACCAATCCGGTGTGATTTCGGATATAATGTACTACCAAAGGCTTTTTTTGTCAACAGTTAAGTTAGTCTAAGCATAAAAAAGAACGGCCGGTCAACCGTCCAGCCGCTCCTTTAAGCCCGTTAAGCTTTTGTTCATTTCGTTCAGTATCCTTATCGCCTCTTCCCGTTCCTCGGCGGTAAATGTTTCCATCATGGTGGTGTATATCATTTCAAAATCTATGTCGCACCAGCGGGCGTAATCCGCGCCCTTTTGCGTAAGCTTTATTCTAACGCAGCGCGTATCCTTTTTATCCCTTATTCTTTTAACGAAGCCCGCCGCCTCAAGCCGCCTTAATGAAACCCCCGCGCTTGCCTTTGTAACGCCAAGGCGTTCCGCAAGCTCTATCTGCGTTGGCGTGCCAAGCTCGCTTATAGCGAAAAGCACCTGCGGCTGGCCGGGATAGAGCCCGTATTTGCTCAGCGTTTTCTGCATACATGCCGTATATATTCTTACTAAGCCGGTAAAGGCCTCGCTTGCCGATTGAGTTGGAGCGTTCACCGTTTGCCTCCGTTTGGGTAATTTTTGCCATTATTATGCTGTAAAACGCGCGCTTAGTCAAGCTTAAAGTATTTGCCGCGGCTGTATATTTATGGTATGATGTAAGCTGATATGATTTTTGTCTTACGGAGGAAGTATGGGCCGTATCAATTGCGAGGATATAGTTAAGCGCATGGAGGAGCGCCTTGGCGCGGACTACCAGATAGAGCTGCACGAAGCATCAACAGTTCAGCTGCACAATGCTCTTGCGGAGGCCGTAATGGCCGTTACCGCCAGGGAATGCCGCGAAAGCCGCCGCTCCCACGAGCGCGTACGCAGGGCGTATTATTTCAGCGCGGAATATCTTATGGGCAGGGCTGTTTTTTCAAACCTGTACAATTTGGGCATATTGGAGGAGATACGCTCGCTTCTTCGTGAGCGCGGGGCAAACCTTTCCGCAATGGAAGAAATAGACGACGCGGCACTGGGCAACGGAGGCCTTGGCAGGCTTGCCGCCTGCTATCTGGACAGCGCCGCAACGCACTCTATACCCCTTGACGGATACGGATTAAGGTATAAATTCGGCCTTTTCAAGCAGTCCTTCTCCGATGGTTTTCAGGTTGAGAAGGCGGACGACTGGCTTAAATACGGCGACCCCTGGAGCAAGCGCAGGGACGATAAAACTGTAACGGTTGAGTTTGCCGATCAAAAGGTGCTTGCAGTGCCCTACGATATGCCCGTTTTCGGCTACGGCACGGCGCACAGCTCCACCCTTCGCCTTTGGCAGAGCGAGCCGATAGAGGAATTCAACTTCAATCTTTTTAACGATCAGGAATATGCCCTTGCCGTGCGCGAAAAGAACATGGTGGAGGATATTACCCGCGTGCTTTATCCTAACGACAGCACGTATGCCGGCAAGCGGCTCAGGCTTAAGCAGCAGTATTTCCTTTCAAGCGCAAGCCTGCAGGACATTGTGCGCCGCTATAAGCGCACCCGCGGAACGGACATGAGCATGTTTGCCTCCCATTGCTCAATTCAGCTTAACGATACCCACCCCGTGGTGAGCATACCGGAGCTTATAAGGCTGCTTATGCTTGAGGGCATGGACTTCAACACCGCCTTTGAAACCGCGAGGAACACATTTAATTATACCAACCACACCGTTATGAGCGAGGCGCTTGAGCGCTGGGACGAGGGGCTTTTCTCAAGCGTTGTGCCGGAGCTTACGGGCATTATATACCGCATTAACGATCGCCTTAATGACGAGCTTCGCGCGCGCGGAGCGGATGACGCTCGCCGCGGCAGAATGCAGATTATAGAAAACGGCACCATACACATGGCGCGCCTTGCCGTGTACGCATCAAGCGTTGTAAACGGCGTTGCCAAGATTCATACGGACATACTGAAAAACGATCTTTTCGCGGACTGGTACGCCCTTTATCCCGAAAGATTTCAGAACAAGACAAACGGCATAACTCCCCGCCGCTTCCTTGGCCTTTGCAACCCGAGCTACGCCGAGCTTATAGCCGAAAAAATCGGTTCATACGGCTTTATATCCGATCTTAGCCAAATAAGCGCGCTTAAGGAGCATATAGACGGCGATACGATTGCCCGCTTTAACGACATTAAGGCCAAAAACAAGCGCAGGCTTTCTTCCTACATAAGCGAAAAGGAAGGGGTTCTGCTGCCCACGGACTTTGTTTACGACGTGCAGATAAAGCGCATGCATGAATACAAGCGCCAGCTTATGAACGCGTTTTCGGTGCTTGATATATACTACTGCCTGAAAGACGGCACGCTTCGCGACTTTACCCCCACCGCCTTCATATTCGGCGCAAAGGCCGCGCCCGGCTACATAAGGGCAAAGAACGTTATCAAGTTCATAAACGAAATAGCGAACATGGTCAATTCGGACCCCGCCATGAAGGACCTGATGCGGGTTGTGTTCGTGCAGAACTACAATTGCTCCTATGCCGAAATGATAATTCCCGCGGCCGATATATCCGAGCAGATCTCCCCCGCCGGCAAGGAAGCGAGCGGCACGGGCAACATGAAGCTTATGCTTAACGGCGCGGTTACCCTGGGCACGTATGACGGAGCGAACATAGAAATAGCCGAGCAGGCGGGCCTTGAGAACAACTATATATTCGGCGCAACCGTAGAGGAGCTTAATGCCTTGAGGCCCAACTACAACCCCAAGGAAATATATGAATCCAATCCCCGCATAAAGAGGGCGGTTGACGCGCTTGTGAACGGCACATTTAACGACGGCGGCATGGGCGGCTTCAAGGAGCTTTACGATTCCCTGCTTTACGGTGCCTCCTGGCACGCGCCCGACCAGTATTTCCTGCTTAAGGATATGCCAAGCTACATGGATGCAAAGCTTAGGGCAAACCGCGACTATCGCGACCGCGAGGCCTTTGGCCGCAAGTGCCTTATGAATACCGCGGGCGCGGGCAAGTTCTCCTCCGACCGCGCGCTTAAGGAATACGCCGCCGAGATTTGGCACATACCCACGATTAAGCTTTAATTGATAGTGTACACGAGCTCCCTCAATAAAGAGGGAGTTCGGTTCTTTTTGGGTAAAATCAAAGTCAGTTAATATATCCAACTAATTATATAAATTCTGCGTCCCCTGCACACAAAAAAGAGAGCCCGTATAAGGCTCTCTTCCGTTTACTTATCTTTTACTCGCCGCGGTTCCTTAAGAAGCTGGGCAGGTCAAGGTTATTCTTTTCCTTGGGGTTATACTCGGTTTTGTTCAGGTCCTTGCGGGTTACGCGGGAGGTAACCTCTTCCTCCTCCTGAGCGGGGGCGGAATACTCGCTCTTCCTTGAGCGGCGCTCGTACCATACCTCGGGCTCCCTCTGGTCGCGCTGATTCTTGGTTGAGCCTACGGTGGGGCGTGAATCGCGCTTGTCAACGGTCTGCTCCGCGCCCTCAAAGCCGGTGGCAATAACGGTTATGCGGATGGCATCGCCAAGCTCGTCGTCTATGCCGGCACCGAATATGATGTTCGCACCGGGATCGGCAAAGTTGCGGATGAACTCGCTCGCCTCGTTTACTTCCTTCAGACCCATCTGCGGGCCGCCGGTGATGTTGATTATAAGGCCGCGCGCGCCGTTTATGCTGGTTTCGAGAAGGCTGCTCTCAACCGCCTGCTTGGCCGCCTCTATGCCGCGGTTCTCGCCGCTTGCCATACCAATGCCCATGTGCGCCATGCCGCGCTCGCGCATAATGGTGCGAATATCCGCAAAGTCCAGATTTACAACGCCGGGCTGGGATATAAGGTCGCTTATGCCCTGAATACCCTGGCGAAGAACGTCGTCCGCTATGCTGAACGCTTCCGTGAAGGTTACGTTGTTTACGGTATCAAGCAGGCGGTCGTTCGGGATAATAATAAGGGTATCCACGTTTTCCTTCAGGTTGGTAATGCCGTTTATGGCGTTGTTCATCCTTACCTTGCCCTCAAATCCGAAGGGCTTGGTAACTACGCCTATTGTAAGAATGCCCAGTTCCTTTGCGCATGCCGCAACTATAGGAGCCGCGCCGGTGCCGGTGCCGCCGCCCATGCCCGCGGTTATGAACACAAGGTCGCTGTCCTTAATGGCTTCCGTTATAAGCTCGCGGCTTTCCTCCGCCGCCTTGCGGCCAACCTCCGGATCGGCACCCGCGCCGAGGCCCTTGGTAGCCTTTTCGCCTATCTGAACCTTTTGCCCTGCGCGGGAATGATAAAGCGCCTGCTTATCGGTATTTACCGATATGAATTCCACTCCCTTAAGGCCGTACTCTATCATACGGTTCACGGCGTTGTTGCCCGCGCCGCCTACGCCAACCACCTTAAGTTGTGCAGGCTGGCTGCTTTCAAAATCCAGTCCAAACGGCATTTTAATGTCCTCCTCGTTATTTGAATAAGTCTATCAGCTTTTTTAATACGTTTTTGTTGGTGCCGGCGCCCTCAAGCCTGCCGGCATTGTCCTCATCGGACGCGTGCATTACAAAGTCCATTACCGAAAACGCGCTTGCGTAGTTCGGTGAGGACAGCCTGGGCATCCAGGGCATGCGCACCTGAACCGCCGTACCGAGTTCCTTCTCCATAAATTCGCAGCAGCCGCGCATAAGCGTTACCCCGCCGCCGCTCATATACACGGGAAGCGTTGGCGTAATCTCAACGCCCATCTCCTTAAACGCCTCTTTTATAAGGCGGCAAAGCTCCCTTGTACGCTCTTCTATAATATACTGTATCGCCTCGTGCTCAACATACATTGTTCCGCCGCCCGGCACGCGAATGGTATCTATACTGTCCTGATAATCAAGGGAATAAACATACCTGCGTTTTACGTTTTCGGCAACC
This sequence comes from uncultured Clostridium sp., assembly GCA_964600045.1. Classification (GTDB taxonomy): domain Bacteria; phylum Bacillota; class Clostridia; order Christensenellales; family CAG-138; genus Phil1. The sequence continues at coordinate 69,564 of CAZRHS010000001.1, read as the reverse complement.
GTTTCCTTTATGCCTATGCCGTAGCCCAGATCGGAGGTGAAGTGCATGCCGCCCACGGGTATGGTGCGCATATCCACAAGCGCCGCGTTTTTAACAACGCATACATCCGTATGTGTAAAGCCCGAATCTATAAGCACCGCCCGTTCTCCGCGCTCCTTTTCGGGAATCACGAACACCCCTTCGCTCAAGGGAACGGCAATGTACATATCCGCATCAAGCCCAACCCTAAGCAAAGCATCGCTTATAAGCTGCTTAAAATGGTCTTCAACATAAAGATGCGAAACCGTTGCGCTAAAGCCCGCCGCCATAACGCCTATGGGCATATCCGAACGGACAGCGTCCTGCACGGTGAACTCAACGGGCGTTGAATGGATAAGCGAATATCCATCCGGTGCATCAAAATCAAGCGAAGCGTTTATAACATTGTCTATATCCCGGTGCGTTATGCGCCGCTGCTTGCCGCGAAAGTCAACCTCTCCGCGCTGCATTATAAGCTTGGTAAACGGGGCGGGAACGCCAACTGAAATGTCCCTAACCCTGTGCCTTGCCTCGGTTTCCGCAACGCTTAAAGCATCAAGCACCGCGTCCGCAAGCTGCTGCTCGTCCTCAAACGCGCCGCGCTTATAGCCCGGGTATTCCTTTATACCCGCGCCCTGAACCAGTATACCGCCCCGGCCGTCCGTGCCGCAGATGAGGCAGATGATTTTGGAACTGCCGATATCGAGTATTGCCGTGCTCTGACCCATCGTGCCCCTCCTTTGCCGTATTCGCCGGGCGCATTATATAGCTGATTAAAGCATACCACAAATAAGACCTATTTCGCAACAGGTAACGCAATCTTATTTTCAATTTCAAACCAAAACGCCGTTTACAAAAGTTTGATTATTTTTATCATCCGGAGAACGCGTCCGTGGGAGACGGAGTGCGCGCAGGCGTAGTCTCGGGCGAGGCGGAATTGCTCGCGGCGGGCGTTGAGTTCGCTTCCGGCGTGGGTGTAGGCGTTGCGCTCGGGTCCTCCGTGGTGGTCGCATTATCCGTAACGGCAGTTGTAGGCTCAGCCGTCATAATGGGCTCGGGCGTTTTCTCAGGTGAATATACGGGGTCTCCCTGGGCGGACAGGTCAAGCGTGCCGTCCGACGCGTAGCCCATTGATTTAAGGGTAGGCAAAACGGTTTTGAATGAAGCAAGCTTCTCCTCCGCGTTGTCGCTCTGGCCAAGGTGTATTGTAACGCCGGACGCGGTTTCCATATTTATGCTCAAAGGGTTGCCAAGCTCTATGCAGGTTATCTCGTTTTCAAGGCCCGCGGAATACACGGCCTCAAGCAGGGTTATCATGGTGCGGGAGTTAAAGTCCGATTCCTCGCCAAGCCTCTGGTTAACGTGGTAGCCGCTGCTGCCCATGCCGGATATTTGAATAAGGCCGGAGTAATCGGCGCGCGCGCCTATATACAGCACATATCCGTCCTTATCTATAACGGCCTGCGTGTTCATGCCCACAAGCACCGCCGCCTCCTCGCGCTCGGTTATGTTTACAACAAGCTTATTCGGATAAACCCTTATAACGTCCGCCGTGGCTATATACGCGTTCTGCTCCATTCGGCTTTCAGCCTCGCTCACCCGCTCAAGCCACATGTGCTTGCCAACGCTTAAGCCGGAGGCCTTAATAAGCTCTTCCGCATTGTAATGCGTGCAGCCGTATACCTCTATGCTGTCCACAATAAGCGTAAAATACGTAACCGCCGCGGCCGCGATAAGCGCCGCAGACACGGTTGCGAACAGGGCAATTTTTATTATCTTTTTCTTTCTTTGCCTTCTGCGCTTTTCCTTTTCGGTAAGCTTTCTTTTGCGCTTTATGTCATCGCGCCGGGCATCGCCAACGGTGCGCTTCTTTTTCTTCGGTTCTTCCTCTTCTTCCTCATCGGGCGCGAAAAAAGGCTCGTCCTCAAACGGATCGGTATTCTCCCCGTCCGCTTCGGCGTCCTCCTCGTCCTGGTTATTCTCTTCGCTTTCTTCGTCTGTGCCGTTTTCTTCTTCGTCTTCGCCGCTCTCCTCGCTGCTCTCGGCGGCTTCGGCTTCGTCAAATGTATCTTCCGTATTGTCCGTATATTCGGTATTGTCTTCGGTTTCGTCGGCCTCACAGGCCTCGTCTTCGCTTTCTTCCGCGCGTTTGAAGGGCCTAAGATTCAGCCGGCGCCTAATTTCGGCCTCGTCATCACGCCATGGCTCTTTCCCTTCTCCGTTCACGGTTTTGCTTTCCCTTCAAATTTATTCTTGCTCCGCCGGCCGCGGAATTTGATTTAATATACTACTGCGTGTTTCTTGAAATATTAAGCAATATGCCCACGGCGCACAGGAATATAACAAGGCTTGTGCCGCCCGCGCTTATAAACGGCAGCGTCTGGCCCGTGGTAGGCACGCTGCTTGTCGCAACGGCAATATTAACTATCGCCTGCATGCCTATAACGCTTGTTATGCCCGCGGCAAGAAGGCTGCCGAAGCGATCCTTGCACCGCATCGCTATGCGTATGCCCCTGTATACAAGGAACGCGTACGCGCCAAGAAGCAGCACGCTGCCCACAAGCCCAAGCTCCTCGCCTATTATGGCGAATATAAAGTCGCTCTCGCCGTAAGGCAGAAACAGTAGCTTTTGCCGGCTGAAGTTAAGTCCCTTGCCGAATATGCCGCCCGAGCCCAAAGCTATAAGCGACTGGCGCAGCTGATACGCGCCGTTTGCCGTGCTTGTCCAGGGGTCCCAGAACATGGTAACCCTTTGAACTCTGTAATCCTCCATCAAAACGGCTATTACAAGAACCGGAACACCAATGGCCGCAAGTATCAGCAGGTGCTTTATCCTTGCCCCGCCGAAAAACAGCATTACGGCGCCGGTCATAAGCATTATAACCATCATGGACATGTTTTTCTGCGCAAGCAGGAGCACCGCGAACAGGCCCATTATCATAAGCATGGGCATAATGCCGCGGCTGAAGCTGGTCATAAGCTGCTGCCGCTTTGCCATAAAGGAGGCCATATACAGCGCCAGCACGAACTTTGCCATCTCCGAAGGCTGGAAGGAAAGGGATATGCCAAGCTTTGAAAAGTCCAGCCAGCGCTTGGCGCCGTTTCTTTCAACGCCCCAGAAAACAACCGCCAGCATAAGCGCAACCATTGCCACAAGCGCAAACGTTTTAAGCTTTTCAAGAATATGGTAGTCAAAAAAACTTATGCCTATCATAAACACGAAGCCTATCGCGAAGAACATGCTTTGGTTTTTAAGATAATAAAAGCCGTTGTCCATATTCTTGTTCTGGGCGTAATAATAGCTGGCGGAAAATACCATAACAAGGCCGAAGGCGCAGAGAATGACAACCGTTATAAGCAGCGGAAAATCAAGGGGCCCTGTTCTTGAAACCAGCGGCCTCATCCTTGTATTCTGTACTTTTCCCCGGGAGTTGAGCGCCGGGGTGCTGCTTACCTGCTCCAAATTTCTCTCCTTAGCCTACTTTGCTTAATTAAAGCTTATTTACAAGATCCTTGAATATTTCACCGCGCTGCTCATAGTTATCGTATATGCCCCAGCTTGCGGCCGCAGGGGAAAGCAGCACGGCGTCCCCGCTTTCGGCAAGGCTCTGCGCCTGCTTAAGCATATCTATCATGGGGCCGTCGTTTACATAAACGGGGGAATAGCCCGTTTTCTCCGCCGCGCGCTGTATGGCGGGCACGTTGAGCCCGCTTGCTATAACGGCCTTTATCTTGCCGTCAAAGGCCTCAAACAGCGGCGTGAAGTCGCTCTTCTTATCGTAGTTGCCAACGCCTAAGAGAAGTATTGTGGGCCTTGTCATGGCCTGCACGGCCTTTATGGTTGAATCCGGGTTTGTGCCCTTGGAATCGTTAATCCAGGCCACGCCGTCCTTTTCGCGAACAAACTCAATCCTGTGCTCAACGCCGGGGAACTCCTTAAGCCCGCGTCTTACGGCATCCGCGTCAAGTCCCTGGCACATAGCGAGGCAAACGGCACAAAGCGCGTTTTCTATATTATGCTTGCCGGGTATTCTAAGCTCGTCCGTGGCAATAAGGTCGGTTTCCTTGCCGTCCAGGCGGAATATAATCCTGCCGGAGCGTATGAACGCGCCGTTTTCAGGCTCGATTTCCTGCGAAAAATAGAGTACGCGCGCGCGGGTAAGCTTTGCCATGTCCCTCACTATCGGGTCATCGTAATTGAGCGCGGCGAAGTCGTCCTCAGTCTGGTTCTCAAAGCCGCGGCATTTGGCGGCAATGTAATTCTCCATCTTGTACTGGAAGCGGTTCAGATGGTCCTCGGTTATGTTCAGCATGCCGAATGCGTTTGCGTGGAAGCTTTGTATGCTCTCAAGCTGAAGCGCCGCCGTTTCCGCCACAACGTAGTCCCCTTCCTTTGTTTCAAGCGCGTGCGCCGTTATGGGAACGCCTATGTTGCCAAGCACGAATGTGTGCTTCCCGGCCGCCTTGAAAAGCTCTCCGGTAAGGGCTGTGGTTGTGGTTTTGCCGTTTGTGCCGCTTATGCATATAAACTTTGTTCCGCGGTTTGAGCAGCGGTAGCCAAGCTCTATTTCGCCTATAACCTCCGCGCCCGCCGCGCGTGCCTGCTCAACAAATGGGCTGAATATAGGCACAACGGGGCTTAGCATAACAAGGTCCGCGCCCTTTACGGCCTCCGCGTGGTCAACGCCCAGGGCATTGGTGTACTCAACGCCGCTAAGCGCTTCCTCAAGGCCCGGAATATCCGTTTTCATATCGTTAATCGTAACATCGTACCCAAGGTTATAAAGCAGCCTCGCGCCCGCGATACCGCTTTTGGCCATGCCTATTACCACGGCCTTTTTTCCGTTCTTTTTCATCTGTTTTACCTCCCCCTTATGGTTGAAGTCAGTATTAAATCTTATTATATACGCTTTTAGCGTTTAATTCAAAAAAAGAGGCCGTTCGATGCCGGTCAGGAGGCTTGAGACAAAAGAGCCGCGCTCTGTCTCAAGCGTCTTAACCTTTAAGCGCACGCCGTGCCAAGCGCCAAGGAACCACGGCTTCGCCCGCACGCACCGAACGACCTAATAAAAAATTTATAGATATGCCAGAAGGCACACTAAGCAAAGGAATACGGTTACTATCGTATACGCCGAAACTATATGGGTTTCGGTGCAGCCCAGAAGCTCAAAATGATGATGCAGCGGGGCCATTTTGAATATACGCTTTTTTCTCAGCTTATAGGAGCCAACCTGCAGTATGCAGGAAACGCTGCTGGCTACGAAGCAGCCGCCCATTATGGCAAGCAGCAGCACGCTGCGGCTGAACATGGCCATTACGGCTATCGCCCCGCCAAGCGCCATGGAACCCGTGTCGCCCATAAACACGCGGGCGGGATAGGTATTGTTTTTCAAAAAGCCCATGCAGCCGCCGGCAACCGAGGCCGCGAATATGGCCATTGAGTCAAGCTCCGCCGCGTACTGGGACTGCACCGCGTTTGAAACGGTAAGCGCCGTGGACGCCATAAGAAGGAACATGGCCGTCATGCTGAGGGAATATACAAGCGAAACGCTTGAGCAGAGGCCGTCGAGGCCATCGGTAAGGTTTACGGAATTAACGGTGCCGATTATGATGAACATCATCACCGGTATATAGAATATGCCAAGATCCCACTCGGTTTTGAAGAACGCGAGGTATATCTTTGAGCCCACGAAGGGGGAGCTGTAAGCATAAAGCGCAAGCACGAATGCAACCACAAACTGCGCTATAATCTTCTGATAAGGCCTTAAGCCAACGGTATTTTTGCGTTTAACCTTAAGAAAATCATCAAGGAAGCCTATAACCGCGAACGCCGCCATGCCTAAAAGCGCGGGGAGCACAAGCTCCGTTGCGTTAAGCGAAAACGCTATTGTGCCCACGATTATGCCCGCTATGAACATCATGCCGCCCATGGTGGGGGTGCCGGCCTTGGTAAGGTGGCTCTGCGGGCCGTCGCTGCGCTCGTTCTGGCCGAATTTAAGCCGCCTGAGCATCGGTATGATAACCGGCGCCAGAAGCATTGTCACGGCCGCCGAAACTAAAAACGCCAATACAGCAAACTTCATTTATCTCCTCCGATAAAGGGTGCTTAGCCCGTTCGATTTATTTTCTGCCCAGCTCTTCCAAAAGCTCGGCCACAATTTCCTTTTCGTCAAAGTGGCGCTTTCCGCCGCCTATTTCCTGATAATTCTCGTGCCCCTTGCCGGCAAGAACTATAACGTCCTTCTCCTTCGCGTTTTCAAGGGCATATTTTATGGCGGCGCGCCTATCCTCTATAACAACGTGGGGGCAGCCGGATTTATTCACGCCCTCAAGCACGCTGTTTATAATGCTCATTGGCTCCTCATCGCGCGGGTTGTCGCTTGTTACAACAAGGAAATCCGAGAACCTGCCGGCTATTTCGCCCATTATGGGGCGCTTTGCCTTGTCGCGATTGCCGCCGCAGCCAAACAGGGTAACAACCCTGCCGCGGGCAAAGCCGCGCACCGTGCGCAGCACGTTTTCAAGGGCATCCGGGGTATGGGCATAGTCCAGCAAAACGCTGTAATCCCCATCCGTGGGCAGGGGCTCAAGCCTGCCCGATACGGACTTAAGCTTAGCTAAGCCTTCTTTTATGTCGTCCGCATCGAACCCAAGCAGCGTACACGCCGCCGCGGCGCCAAGCGCGTTAAACACGCTGAAAAGTCCCGGTATATTAACCTTTAGGTTCAAGCTGCCTTCGGGGGAGTTCATGGTGAACTGCGCGCCGGCCGTTGTAATCTCTATATCGCTTGCGGTAAAATCGGCCTTTTCCCTGATGCCGAATGTGGTTACGGGGATGCCGAGGCCTTCGGTAATGGCCTTGTAGTGCGGATCGTCCGCGTTCACTATCGCGCGCTTGGACTGCGTAAACAGCTTCTTTTTCGCGGCAAGGTAGTTTTCAAACGTTTTGTGGTAGTCCAGATGGTCCTGGGTAAGGTTGGTGAATATGCCTATATCGAATTCCACCCCGTGTACCCTTGCCTGGTCCAAAGCGTGGGACGAAACCTCCATTACCACAAGCTCCACGCCGGAGTTTTTCATGTCCCTCAGTATTTTCTGAAGATCCACGCTGGCGGGGGTGGTGCGCTCGGTTTCTATTATTCTGTCGCCTATCAGGTTGTGTATCGTGCCTATAAGGCCAACCTTAAGCCCCGCTTCCTCCGCTATTCTTTTTATCATGTATGTGGTGCTGGTTTTGCCGTTTGTGCCGGTTACGCCAACCATCTTCATATCCCTTGAGGGGTAGCCGTAGTACGCCGCCGCCATTTCCGCCATTGCCACGCGGGTATTTGGAACTATCACCTGCGGCAGGTCTATATCAAGCCTGTGCTCAACCACGAGCGCCGCCGCGCCAAGCTCCTTCGCCATGGGCGCGTAAGCGTGGCCATCCGAAAATGTTCCGGTTACGCAGCAGAAAAGATCGCCTTCATGCACCCTGCGTGAATCATATTCTATGTTTGCTATCTCTATATCCTCACCAACAAGCGTGCACTCGGTGGCTTTGGCCAGTTGACTAAGCAGCATCTTTCGCCTTTCCCGGAAGAGGCATCAGCCTATTCCCGTATCAGAAAATTCAACAAGCACCTCGGTACCCTTAAGTACCGATTCCCCCGCTGCGGGGGACTGCCTTATAGCTTTGCCGGATTGATCCGGCGGATCTATTTTAATAGTAAGCCCTGCCGCCTTGAGCGCGTCGCTCGCGGCAAGCCTTGTTTTGCCAAGAACATCGGGAACCGTTACGGTTTCGTCCTCTTCGCTTACCCCATTTGAGGTTTGGGCGGATGTCATAACCGTATATAGCAGCACCGGGCTTCCCGCCTTAACCGATGAACCTGCGGCAGGCACCTGGGCCGTTACAAGCTCGTTTTCATCGTCCTGAGTTATTACCTCAAGCCCAAGCTCCTTAAGCGCGCTCTTGGCCTCGGCTACGGTTGTTCCGGTAACGTCGCTCAAAAGCACACTGCCTACGGTTGACTCGGGAAGATAGGCTGAATACATAAGCACTTCTTCCGTAACCTGCCTGAAGTAAGGCGCCGCGGCGTAATTGCCAAGCTTTTCGCCAACCTGCGCCCCGTCCGCCAATATAAGGCAAACGTACTTCGGATCGTCCGCGGGGGCAAAGCCTATAAATGAAACGGTAAGGCCGGCATCATCGGATGAATACGAAACGCCGCTCATGCCGCCAACGTCATATCCCGGTACGGCCGCGTTTTTGCAGCTGCCGTCACTTACCATGCTTTGGGCTATCTGCCTTACAAGCGCGGAGGTTCCCTGACTTATAACCCTTCTTACAACCGTGGGGCTATTCTGCAGCACCACCGTGCCGTCCTGCGCGACAATTCTATCAACCACATAGGGCTGCATAAGGTTTCCGCCGTTTACCGCGGCACATACGGCCGAGGCAAGCTGAATGGGCGTTATCTCTATGTCTTCGCCTATTCCTATGCGGGCAAGCACGCTTTTTGTAACGTATTTCTGGTGGGTTACGTTGCCCGCGCTCTCCCCGTTTATTCCGCTGCCCGTTGAGGAGCCGAACCCGAAGGAGTACAAATAGTCATAAAACGTTTCCGTTCCTATGTCCAGCGCAATGTCCGCAAGGCAGGTATCGCAGCCGTTCTGCAGGGCCTGTTCAAGCGTTTGGGCGCCGTGCCCTCCGCGCTTTGAGCAGGTTACGTCGTTTCCGCTCTTGTCTGAGCTTCCGGTGCAAGTAAGGTTCGTTTCCGTATTTACGGTGCCGCTGTCCAGCGCCGCCGCCAGGGTTATAAGCTCAAACGCGCTTCCCGGTTCGAACGAATCCGCCACAACGCGGTTTCTCATAACGGAGCTTAAAAGCGTCATGTCGCTTCTTGGCGGGGAGTTGGGGTCAAAGTCCGGCTGGGTGGTTATGGCCTTTATTTCTCCCGTGGTGCAGTCCATTATAATGCCCTGCACGGTTTCGGCGTTGTTAACCTCCAGCATCTCGGCGCACGCTTCTTCAAGCGCGCTCTGCATTACGGCATCGGTAGTAAGTATTATATCGTCGCCGTCCGTAGCCTCTATCGTTTCCTCCACGCCGTAAGCAAGCGCGTTGCCCTTGGCGTCCGTTTCCGCTATTGTGCGGCCCTGTGTGCCGGCAAGATACTCGTCGTATTTCTGCTCAAGTCCCGCCTGGCCTTCGCCGTCCACGGTGGTGAATCCCAAAAGCTGAGCGAAAAGCGCGCCGGAGCTATAGTATCGCTTTGTGTCTATGGCCGTGCCTACGCCGCTGCCAAGCTTCATGGAATCTATTTTATCAACAATCTCCCGCTCTACCTGGCGGGCAAGTATAATTTCCTGTTTATCCGAGCTTATTCGCTCAAGCACCTTGGCGTAATCCATATCGAGCAGATTGGATAGCTCCCTCGCTACCCTTTCGCGTTCGTCCGCCTTTATGCTTTGGGGCCAAACCACTATTTTATATGCCGTGGCGTTCCTTGCGAGCACCGTTCCGGTTGAATCTATTATCTTTCCCCTGGTGGCGCTTAAAAGCGTGTTTCTCGTTTGCTGTGATTCGGCCTTCTCCGTCATTTCCTCGCCGTCTATCACCATTATCTTCACAAGCCTTGCGCAAAGAAGGAGGAACAGGCCCAGTATTATACACAGCATTATTTTAAGCCGTTTTTTTTCAGAAGCATCCGGTGCGTCCAAGGCTGCGCCCTCCTTTTTTGTTTTATCAGCCGTCGCACTCCGCGCTCAAGCCACTTATGACTCGCTGCCTGCCGTACCCCCGTCCGGCTCGGTTTCGCTTTCCGTTTCGGTCGTTGCCGTATCGTTCATATATTTGCCTACCGTTCCGTTAACGGTTACTATCTGATCCGCCGTGGGGTAATTAAGCCCCGCCTCGGCCGCCGCCAGTTTAGCCTCCTCAAGCGTTACCGCCTCGTCAAGCTGAACCTCAAGCTCCGTAATTCTTCTTTGGCTTTCCTTTATGCTGCTTTCGGTACTGTTTATGGCCTTATACGCGCTTGCTATTGTCGCGTACCTGAAAACAAGGCCTATCATTATCGCCGCTATCGTAAGCACGCCAACCACGCTCACAAGCTTTGGCAGCAGCCTTTGCTTTCGCTTGGCCGCGGGCGTTGCTTCCCTTATAATGCGGGTTTGCGGGGCGGCGTGGCGCTTAGGCTCCGTGCGCGGTATCTGCGCGGGAATGTATTCCTCTTCGCCGTAGTTAAGCTTTTCCGCGGTAGCCGCGTTTGAATATGAATACACCCTTGATGGTGCGTATACATTCTGTTTTTTCTTTGCAGCTGCCTCCATTGCTTTCACCGTCCTAAAAAATTAAATCTTCTCTATTGCCCTAAGCTTTGCGCTTCTGGCGCGGGGATTGTATTCAAGCTCATCCTCGCCCGCCGTAAGGGGCTTTTTTGTAAGTATCCTTGCCGTGGGCACCTTGCCGCAGGTGCAAACCGGGGCGTGCGGATCGCAGGTGCAGGGCTTTTCAAACCGCCTGAACGCCTGCTTTATAATCCTATCCTCCAGCGAATGGAACGTTATAACCGCCATCACTCCGCCGGGAGCAAGCAGGTCGTGCGCGTCCTCTATCGCCTTTTCAAGCCCGCCAAGCTCGTTGTTTACCTCTATGCGTATCGCCTGAAACGTTCGCTTCGCGGGGTGCTGTGCTTCCCGCCTTGCCGCGCCCGGCATGCTGCGGGCAATTATGTTAGCAAGCTCAAGCGTTGTTTCAATCGGCTTTTCCTGCCTGGTTCGAACTATGGCGTTCGCTATTCTTGATGCGTAGCGCTCCTCGCCGTAGTCCTTTATTATTATGAAAAGCTGCTCGCTCGTGTATCCGTTCACAACGTCATAGGCACTAAACGGCGCGCTCTTATCCATTCTCATGTCAAGCGGCGCGTCCTCTTTATAGGAAAAGCCCCGCTCCGGCGCGTCCAGCTGATACGATGAAACGCCAAGGTCCATCAGTATCCCGTCAAGCTTATCAACGCCCTGCTCCTGCATAAGCCGCTTCATATCAAAGAAGTTGCCGTGAAGAGCCGTGAACTTATCGCCGAATGGCTCAAGCCGCTTTGTTGCGGCGCTTATGGCGTCCATGTCCCGGTCTATGCCGTAAAGCTTTCCGTTCTCGGGCAATGCTTTCAGTATCGCTTCGCTGTGCCCTCCGCCGCCTAAGGTGCCGTCCGCGTATATTCCGCCGCGCTCGGGCTTAATTAGGCTCATAACCTCATTAAGCATTATCGGAATGTGCTTAAACTCGCTCATATACCGTTCTGTATCCTTGTAAGCGCAAGCAGCGTTTCGTCATCAAAGCCGGTTTCATCGTCCATCTCGGCGTTCCACTTGTCGCGGTTCCAGATTTCTATGCGGTTATTGGCGCCGGCAAGCATTATGTCCCCATCAAGCAATGCCATTTCCCTAAGCTTGGGGGATATCAGCACGCGGCCCTGCTTATCAAGCTCGCACTCGCACGCGTATGCCGAAACCTTTCTTATCGCCTTCTGAACAACCACATCCGCAAGAGACACGTTTTGAAGGGCGTTTACGAAGGCCATCCATCTTTCTTCGGACATACCCATAAGGCACTGATATTCGCCCTTACGCGCAAAGCCGCAGGTTACGATTATCCGCGCCCCCAGATCCAAGCGCCATTTGGCGGGAATTATTATCCTGCCCTTGCTGTCCATATTATGTTCGAAGCAGCCAATCAGCACTCGTTACAGCCTCCGGATTTTCTATAAATGGGTATAGATGTCCCTCCACCCCATTTATGTAGTCTGATTATATCACCACTTTGTGACATTTGTCACCACTTTTATGCTAAAAACTGATAATTTTTGCGAAAACATGCCAGATTTTGTGCAAAAAAATCCCCCGCCGTTTTTTGGCAGGGGAAAATGGGTTCGTTATGCTGTCAGTTGGTCTTTTCCGGCAGGGGCAGCTGATACTCGGCCTGCAGCGCAGTGCCCGCAACGTAGCCGGGCCACACATAGTAGCGCCTGGGATGCATGCGATAAATGGTATTGGCTATCTTCTCGCGCTTTACCTCAACGCCGTTAAGCTTATAGGATTTATACGTATCGTATACGTATCCGGTCTTAGCCTCGTTCTTAAGCATCCAATAGGGCTCGATAAGGCCGGAATAGGTTATGTATTCATCGGCGGTGGGCTCTATATCGGGCAATCTTTCGCTTATAAGCTCTATTTCGTCAAAGCCCGCATCCTCGCCGAAGGGCTCGCCGTATATTTCGCACCATACACGCTTCTGCTCGGTATCTATCCAGGTGAATACGTAAATGGGTGAAGAGGTATTGTTGCTCCACTTAAAGTCTATGGTGCCGGTATTTATGGTCGCGTCCAGTCCGCCGGGAACGTAGCTTAGTCTGCTTGAATGGGCCTGGCGGTATACAACCTCGTAATCTCCCATAAGCACGGCGTTATAAACCGTTGTGCTAACCTGGCAAACGCCGCCGCCCGGCTGATCCTCCGTGCTTGCGCCGCCCTCTATAACCGCGGGGGCAAGCTGCCAGCCGTATTTTTCATACCTGTCGCCAAGAAGGGTGTTGCAGGAGAAAACCTCGCCCGGCTGAAGAACGGTGCCGTACATAAGGCCGCAGGCCTTGGTCATGTTGTGCACGCGCTCCGCCCGGCCGTAGTGACCCTTGGCATAGCTTGTATAAGCCTTTGAGCGCAGGACAAGCGTTTCCTTAATGGTGGCTATGGTAACCTCAGGCTCTATCGTTTCGCTTGTGAATTCAACGGTGCCGAAATCGCGCGCCTCGGTACGGGAGGTAAGCTCCTCTATAAGCGCCTGCTCGTTAAGGCCGCTTCCGGGTACGCCCTCAACAAAATCGAACCTCAAATCCCTAATGTCGGTTACGGTATCGTCATCGGCAATGCCTATATTAACGGCGTTGAGCGCGTCCGTATCCTCGTTCATTTCAAGCTGCTTCACGCTGAACGTGGCATCCACGGGAGCAACGTTTATTTCGGCCGCTATGCCTGCCGCGAATTCAGTAAAGTCCGGCGCGGCAATGGTATACTCAATATCAAAGCTGCGGCCGTTTGCGGCTATGTCGCTAAGTCCGTTTTTAAGCTCTTCAAGCGTAAGCGAGTCGTCACGACCCTCGGCCATGGCCTCGGCAAGCTTCTCTTCGGTATTATATGATATGTCAAAAAAGCTTTTGTCTATCGTATAGGTATGCTCGCCGTCGGTTACGGTAAAGCCCACGTTCTCGGTCAGCTTCTCCTCAGCCTCTTTAAGGGCTTCCTTGGCCTGATCCATGCTCATGCCGCTCACGTCCACGCCGCCTACGGTTATGCCCGTATAGAACACGCCGGAGTTGAGCAGGCTCTGCCTTTCCTCTTCCTCTTTGTCCGCCTTTATTTTAAGCGCAAGAAATATTCCGCCCAGCACTATTACCGCCGCCAGCAGCGACAGCAGGACGATTGTAAGCGTTTTCTTTTTGTTCTTAGCCGGCTTTTCAGCCACGCTGTTTTCCATAAGCAGTTACCTCTATATTAGTTCTAAAAAGTCATACAAAGTCATTATATTAGCAATCGCCTGACATGTAAAGACAATATTTGACCGCTCGCATACCAAAGCTTATTCGGTTTTCAGGACAATTTTTGCTCATTTGGGGGTCGTTTCCCTTGATTATTTTTTAATTTCAAAGTATAATCTCCGTGTTATTGGGGGGAGTTCCCCGCATTAACAGAAATCATTTGCTAAAAAAGGAGATTTGGCAATGGACACGACTAAAGCCATCAAACCCATGAAGCGCAAGGATCTTCGCAACTTTGTTCTTGCCGCAATGTTTTCCGCACTCATAATCGTTATGACTGTTGTTCCCTATACCGGCTACATCACCGCAGGCGTGGTTGAAATAACAACGCTGCATATAGTCGTAGCCATTGGCGCGACCCTGCTCGGCTGGAAATACGGCGCGTTCCTGGGCCTTGTTTGGGGCTTAACCTGCATGATACGCGCGTTTACCAATCCTCTTTGGGTAATGTTTACAAACCCGCTCATATCCGTTTTGCCCAGAATTCTTGTGGGTCTTGTGGCTGGTATTGTCTTTGAGGCACTCAGCAAGAACAAAAGCTTAAACAGCTGGGTTTGCGCGCTTATAGCGGCCGTTGCCGGCACGCTTACGAACACCGTGCTTGTTCTAAGCGCCATGTACATATTCGGCGGAATGTTTGAAAGCTACGCCGCTTTCTTTGAACTCTTTAAGACCATATTCACAACCCTAATAAGCCTTAACGGCGTTATAGAGCTTGTTGCCGCGGCCATAGTAACCCCGCTGGTATATAAGGTTGCCGCCCCCGTGTGGCTTAAGCAGCAGAACATGAGCGGAGCGAACTGATATGGGCGTTGTACTGGGAATAGACATAGGCGGCTCCACCACCAAGATTGCCGGTTTCCAGGAATCCGGGCAGCATATTGGTACGCTTAGGGTAGAGGCATCCGACAGGCTTACCTCTCTTTACGGCGCCATAGGAAACTTTTTAAGCACGCGCGGCATATCGCTGAACGATGTTTCGTGCTTTGTTATAACCGGCGTTGGCGCGGCGCTTGTAAAGGGCGACATATATGGCATCCATACCGAGCGCATAGATGAGTTCGTAGCCATAGGCAAAGGCGGCCTTGCTTTAAGCGGCAAGGAGGAAGCGCTTGTTGTAAGCCTCGGCACCGGCACGGCGTTTGTGCGCGCGGGAAAACTCGGGTGCGTGCATATAGGCGGCAGCGGCGTTGGCGGGGGTACTCTTGCCGGGCTTTCTTTCCACCTGTTCCACGAAAACGATCACGATGCCATGGCACAGCTTGCCGAAAAAGGTCGGCTTGACAAGGTTGACCTTATGATATCGGATATATGCACAAACGACGTGGGCATGCTGCCTTCCCACATAACCGCCTCTAACTTCGGCAAAATATCGAGCGGCACGGAGAAGAGCGACATTGCCTTCGGCCTTGTGAACATGGTTTTCCAAACCGTCGGCATGCTTAGCGTGTTCGCGCTTAGGAACGACACCGTAAAGGACGTTATACTTACGGGCAGCCTTGCGAACATGAGCCTTGCCCCCAAGGTTATGAGCGTTGTTGAGGAAATATCGGACGTTAAATTCTTCATCCCGCAAAATGCCACCTTCGCCACGGCCATAGGCGCGGCGCTGCCGTTTGTAAACAACGCAAAAATTTAATTTCCACCAAAAAAGATTCAGCGTGCCCTTATTTTTAGGACACGCTGTTTTTTATTCCTCGCTCAGGCTTGTTGCCCTGAAGTTTATCTTTCGTGGGGTCGGTATGGAGTCAAAGCGGATAACGTAGGCCATTCTTTCGCGGTCAATATCCTCTATAACGCCCGGACCCATTATATCGTGGCGTATTCGCTGGCCAATTGAAAAGCGCAGCGGCTGCGCGTTTCCGCCAAGTCTTATCTGAACGGAGGATATATACCGCTCGGCTTCCGCTTTAAGGCTTTCGTTAAGTTCCAATGTATAATCAATAAATTCCCTGTCTATATCAAAAACAAAGCGGGACGGATAGCGATACGATCCGTCTATACCCCTGCCCTCCGAATCGCTTATGAAAAGGCCCTTTTCGGCGCGGGTCATGGCAACGAACATAAGCCGCCGCTCCTCCTCCATGCCCTCAAGGCTTGAGGTGCGCTTAGATGGGAAAATGCCCTCGCACGCGGAGCATATAAACACATACGGAAATTCAAGGCCCTTTGCGGTATGAACCGTCATAAGCTTTACGGCATCGCTCTTTGTGCCGGCGTCAAGGTTTGAAAGCAGCGCCGCGTGCGAAAGGAAATCCTCCGCCGCGTTTTCCTCGCCGCAGGCCGATTCATATTCATACACAGCCTGTTTAAGCTCGGCCAGGTTATCAAGCCTGTCCTGCGCGCCCTCGGTTCTAAGCATCGCTTCATAGCCGCTTTCATTAAGTATCGCGCTCAGCGTTTCGCTTGCGGGAATGTTTTTATATGTTGAGGAAAAATGCTCTATCAGCTTTATGAAGCGCTTGGCGTGGGTGCTTGCGAAAAGCGGCTCGTCGGCGCAGGCCTTAAGGGCATCGTAAAGAGAGCAGGAATTCTTCTCGGCGTATTCCTTTATGGCGCGCATGCGCTTATCGCCTATGTTTCGCCTGGGGGTATTAACTATCCTTTCAAACGAAAGGTCGTCCTTATACACAACCATTCTAAGGTAGCTTAAAGCGTCCTTTATTTCAAGCCTGTCAAAGAACTGCACGCCGCTGTATATGGTATAGGGTATTTCGGCCTTTATAAGCCCCTCCTCAACCAGTCTTGATGAATAATGCGCGCGGTAAAGCACGGCCATGTCCCCGTATGGAACGCACTCGTCATGAAGCCGCTTCATGCGCGCGGCTATGTCCTCCGCCTCGGCGGCGGCCGTTTTGCTGTGGGTATACACGGGCCTTATGCCGCTTGGCAATGTGGGTTCAAGGCTCTTTTTCGCGCGAATTTTGTTTTTATCTATAAGCGAGTTTGCCGCGCTTAAAATCTCCGGCGTGGAGCGATAGTTTTTCATCATCATTATCGTTTGCGTGCCGGGGAAGTTTTTGTCAAAATCAAGCAGGTATTTAACGTTTGCCCCGCGCCAGGTGTATATCGTCTGGTCCGGGTCGCCCACTATGAAAAGGTTTTTGTGGTAGGCGCACAGTGCCTGCATAAGCTCATACTGCAGCGGGTCTATATCCTGAAACTCGTCTATCATAATGTATTCAAGCCGCTGCTGCCATTTAAGCCTTATCTCTTCGGATTTTGAGAATATATACAGAGTGAACTTTATAAGGTCGTTATAATCAAGGCCGAAGCACTTCTTCTGAAGATAAAGATAGCCGTAGAATATAATGTCCTTCGCTTCATTGGCTTTATCGTATTTGGCCTTAAGCACATCAAGGTCCATTGCTATAACGTCCAGATAATACTGCGGGCGGTGCACGCATTTTTCCATCTCTATCATGTCCCGCGCCTTGGAGAACGTCATATCCCTAAGCGTAAGGCCGCGCTCCTCGTATATTACGCCAAGCATTGAATCTATGTCCGAATTGTCCAGCACAAGAAAGCTTTTCGGGTACTGCACAAAGTGGCTTTCCTCCTGAAGTACGGATACGCAGAAGCCGTGGAACGTGCTTATAAAGCCGGTATCGTTATCGCCGGTTAAGGAGCGTATGCGCCGGCGCATTTCGTTTGCGGACTTATTGGTGAAGGTTACACAAAGTATGTTTGAGGGCAGTATGCCAACATCATTCACAAGATAGGCGAACCGTTTGGCGAGCGCGCCGGTTTTGCCGCTGCCCGCGCCCGCCATAACGCGCACAAAGCCCTCGGTTGTTGTTACGGCCTGCCGCTGAGCATCGTTAAGCCCTTTCAGTAAATCGTCACTCATAAGCACCTCTCCCTTTTTAACAAGTATGGGGCGGCCTGCCGGTCGCCCCTTTGATTCACTTTGCCTTATTTATTCGCTCTTACTGCTTCTTCTTTTTAAGCGCAACGAACGCGCCGCACAGCGCGGCAACAACGGCGCAGATTATCGCCACTATTCCTCCGGTGCTAAGGCCGCCTGAGGTTTCCTCGGCGGGGGCTTCGGTAGCGGTGGGCTCCTCGGTTGCCGTTACTTCTTCGGTAGCGGTGGGTTCCTCGGTAGGAGCGGGGGTTTCCTCAACGGGGTTGGGCTGCAGCTCAAGGCTTGCGGTGTAGGTAGTGCCGTTGTTGGTCATTACGAACAGGTGCAGCGTTGCGGGCTTGGTAAGGCCGCCCATTATGGAGGAGGACTTAATCGTAAGGTTTCCGTTCTCGTTGCCCTTTATTGTATAGCGGAACACGTTGTTGGCCGTTGTGGTCTTTACCTTTTCGGGCATTGTAACGGTGCTTGCGTCCTCACCCTCAAGATAGTAGGCGATTATGCCGCAGCCGTCCTTGTTCCACTTGGCGGCGGTGAAGCTCTTGTTTATCTGAACCGCCTCGCCGTTTACGGTAAGGGTGTATTCATTCTCGCCTGCGCTCACAAGCTCCGCCGCGATGCGGTTGGGGTTGATGGAATTTACGTTTTCTTCCTTATCGTGGATTATATAGGCAAGCTTCTTTGTCCAGGCGGCATCAAGCTGATCGGCCTTATAGCACTTTACGCAGGACGGGTCGCTGCCGGCGGCGGAGTCGCTTGAATAGAAGTATTCAACGCCGTCTATCGTTTCATAACCGGTTATGGTTATAAGGTGGCCGCCGGTGCTGCTGGAAGCACCGCCCTCAAGATAAGGATACTGGCCGTTGGGGCTGGAAGAATACTTAACGTTTATGCCCACGCTGTAGCCGTGCGCAAGCTCCTGACGGAGTATGTTAAGATCGGCGTACTGAAGATATACCTCGTAGCCCATGCTGCCCGCGGCGCCAACGCTGAAGGACCAGTTGCCAAAGCCGTCGTAATCGCAATCGTAGTCAATAAGGGCTATTTCCTCGGGGAGCAGATCCTCGCCGCGGTCGTTAAGCATAACGCAGATGGTGGTCGCGCTGCACATTACGCTGCCGATGCCGGGCTCACGCACCGTCTGGGAATAAGCGGGGGTATCGAGCACAACCTTTTCGGGCAGCTCAACCTCTTCGCCGTAATAGAGCGGGGTTATTTCCTGGCCTTCAAGCGTATTCTTATACGTTACGCCAACCTGCCTTACGGTGGGGGATACGCCGTCCTCGTTCGCGCGCAGGGTAACCTTTATCTGAACCTTGCTGGCGGTTTCGCCGGAGCTGCCGCGAATTGTAAACGTATCGGTATCCATATAGGCGGCCGTGGTATCCTCTGAAACAGAGCAGCGCTTTATGCTGCTGCTCCAGGTGCCCCAGCTGAGCCACTCGGTCCATTCTTTATTCATGTCCACATAAGCGCGGGCGGAAACGTCTA
Organism: uncultured Clostridium sp.; assembly: GCA_964600045.1. Lineage (GTDB taxonomy): Bacteria > Bacillota > Clostridia > Christensenellales > CAG-138 > Phil1. The sequence continues at coordinate 50,613 of CAZRHS010000001.1, read as the reverse complement.
TTGAAGTGCCGTCGGGAGTATCCGCGCCCCAGAAGGCTACCATGTATTCAAAGGGAACGGTACCGAGCACCTCGCTCGTGTATACGCCCTCAGTTGCGCCCTCGGCAAGCACTATCGCGCCATCGCCTATGGTTTCGTCGGTAACCACGTTTTCAAGTGTACCCGCCGCGAATTCCTCGGCGGTTGTTATAACGGCAAGGTTGCCTTCAATTTCCCGGTCCGCCTTTTCGGCAAGAGCCGGCACGCTGACAAGCGCCATCGTAAGCGCCAAAATAATCGCCCCAATTCTCTTCATTTTTTTGATTTTCCTCCTGCATTTGCGATTGGCATTTTGTATATTTTATCATTATCTTAACACTTGTTCAATAGGCAAGGGAAAGCACCCATGGTGTGAACAGGCAATGTTTTTATACGGTTTCGGCCCCGGAAAATCCGGAGCCGATTTTACTCATCTGCCTCTTTTGGCTGTTTTTCTTTGGTTTTTCTCGTTTCCGCCGCGCTCATGCCGGCCTGTGTTCGGCTTGGGTGCGCCGCTTTTTTGCGGCTTCCCTTGCGGTTTTTCCTGCGGCTTATGTATGTCTCTCGGCGGCACAAGCGCATCCTTTGAAAAGCCTATCAGGTCCTCCCTGTGCGCCTTCTTAAGCGCTTTTCTCGCAAGGGGCGCATAATTCGGCATAAAATACTGCATAAGCGCGCGCTGCATGGCCTTTTCCTCCGGGTCGCGCGCAACGTACACCTTCTCACCCGTGCGGGGATCGGTGCCGGTATAATACATGCAGGTTGAAAGCGTGCCGGGGGTTGGGTAAAAATCCTGCACCTGCTCCGGCCTCTGCCCGCTTTGCTTAAGATAAAGCGCAAGCTCTATTGCCGCGTTAAGGTCGCTGCCCGGGTGGCTGCTCATAAAATAGGGCACTATGAACTGCTCCTGCCCCGCCTTTTTGTTAAGGGCATTGTAGCGGGCGGTAAAAGCATCGTAAAGCTGATGCCGCGGCTTTCCCATAAGCTTAAGCACCTTGTCGCTCACGTGCTCCGGCGCAACCTTAAGCCTGCCGCTGATATGATATTTTATAAGCGTATTCAAAAACTCGTCGTTTTTATCATACATAACGTAGTCATAGCGGATACCGGAGCGCACAAAAACCTTTTTAACGCCGGGCACTTTTCGAAGCTTGCCTAAAAGCTCCACATAATCCGTATGATCCGCGCGCATCTGGCTGCAGGGCTCATAGCCTAAGCATTGTCTGTCCGGGCAAACGCCGAATTTAAGCTGCTTTTTGCAGGCGGGGAAGCGGAAGTCCGCCGTTGGGCCGCCAACATCGTGTATATAGCCCTTAAACTCGCTGTCATGAGTCATAAGCTCGGCCTCTCTTACAAGCGAATCATGGCTCCTTGCCTGCACAATTCTTCCCTGGTGGAACGTAAGCGCGCAGAATGAGCAGCCGCCGAAGCACCCGCGGCAGGAGGCAAGCGAAAACTTAACCTCTTTAAGCGCGGGAATCTCGCCCTTATAACTTGGGTGCGGCGCGCGTGTATAGGGAAGCTCATATACGGAATCAAGCTCTTCCTCGCTAAGCGGCATGCTGGGCGGATTTACGACAATATAGGCGTTTCCGTGCGGCTGAACAAGCCTTTTGCCGCGTATCGCGTCCTGCTCACGATACTGCTTCATAAAAGCGGAGGCGTACTTTTTCTTGTCCGAGGCAACCTCCTCATAGCTTTCTATAAGCTCGTAATCATAAACCCTGTCAAGTGAGCTTGTCATATAGCAGCTGCCTGGAATATACGTTATGTCCTTCACGTCAAGCCCGCCGCTCAACGCGTCCGCAACCTCCACTATGCTGCGCTCGCCCATGCCGTAAAGCAATATGTCTGCGCCCGAATCGCAAAGCACGCTGCGGCGAACCTTATCGTCCCAATAATCGTAGTGCGCGAACCGCCTTAGGCTTGCCTCTATGCCGCCTATTATCACGGGCACGTTTTTATATGCCTCTCTACAGCGGTTTGAATAGACTATAACCGCCCTGTCCGGCCTTTTGCCGGAAACTCCGCCCTCTGTATAGGCGTCCTCGCTCCTGCGCTTTTTGGCGGAGGTATAGTGGTTAACCATGGAGTCCATGTTTCCGGCGCTCACCAAAAAGCCCAGATTCGGCCTGCCAAGGGCACGGAAAGCATCCGCGCTGTGCCAATCGGGCTGGGATATTATCCCCACGGTATAGCCATGGCTTTCAAGCACTCGGCTTATTATTGCAGGGCCAAAGGAAGGATGGTCTATATACGCATCCCCTATTATGTATACAAAATCCACGCTGTCCAGCCCGCGCGCCTTCATTTCGCGCATGGACATGGGCAGGGGCATGGCCGTATTTTCTTCTTTAACTGCTTCTTTATTCATTCCTTATCGGCGCCGTTTTCCTCCGCCGGTTTCTCCTGATCGGATTCGGTCTTTTCTTCGGCGTTCTCAGCGCTTTCGCTTTCCGCCGTATTATCCCCGGTTTGCTCCTCCGCCTGCTCCGCTGTCTGTTCTTCGCTCGGCTGTTCTTCAGATTCCTCGCTCTGCTCCTCGGCCGGTTCTTCGCTTTCCGCAGGCTTATTTTCTTCCTCTTTCGCGGCTTCGCTCTCGGTCGTTTCAACGGTTTGCGTGCTTTCGGCGGGTTCTTCGCCTTCCTTAGGCTCGGCCTTCTCGCTTTCGGTCTTGGCGGCTGCATCGGCGCGGTAGCGTTCAAGCTCGTCAAGCAGCATTTTGTTCCTAAGCCTTGCCACGTCAAGCTCCTGCTTCATGCGGTCAAACTCGCGTATTACCTCATCAAGAAAGTTGTCTACCTCCGCCGCATCGTAGCCCATGAACGCGCGGGTAAAAACCTTGTTTATAATTACGTCTCTTGTCATATAAGCCGAACATCCTTACATAAAAATTACGGCCGCCGCAGCGCTGCGGCGGCCGATGGCACGGATCAGATAATGCCGTCCGCGTCGTTTTCCTCGTTGCCTATAACGTCGTAGTTGGTGGGGGCCACAACGAATATGCCGCGAGAGATCTTGTAAATGGTTCCGTTGAGCGCATAGATGGCGCCCGCCATGAAGTCCAGTATGCGCTGAGCGCACTCAAGATCCAGCTCTTCCATGTTGACAATAACAGGTTTGCGGCTCTTGAGATTGTCGATGATGTTCTGGGTATCCTCGTAGCTTACGGGATGATACACTATCATCTTCAGCTGAGCGGCGTTGGGAAGGTTTACCACGTTAGACTCGTTCTGCACGTTCTTCTTCGCGCGGTTGCCGAAATTCACAACGTTGTTGTCCCTGGTTTCATCTTCGTAGTTCATGTCTTCGTAGACCTCATCTTCGGCGTCATTTTCCTCTATACCGATGTACTCGAGAAATTTGCCCAATACTCCTGCCATTTTGTTATTCCTCCAATAAAAATATTCTTTTTGGCGCTTGGAGAAATAGTTCCTTGTTTTCGGGCGTATTTATCGCCTTGGGGCTGATATGTGTTTACGCCTTCTGGCCGGGCCGCATCCGCTCCCCGAACAGCGCGCGGCCTACGCGCACCATTGTTGCGCCTTCAGCCACGGCGGCCCTGTAATCCCCGCTCATGCCCATGGAAAGCGTGTTCATAAAAACATTGGGCAGGTCATAGCCCTTTGCCTTTTCAAACAGCTCCCTCATTCGGGCAAAATATTTACGCGCTTCCTCCTCGCCCACCGCGGGGGGAATGCACATTAACCCATCTGTCCTTATGCCGGGCAGGCGGGAAATACTTGAAAGAAACTCGTTCAGCTTGTCCGGCTCGGCTCCGCCCTTCTGCGGCTCCGACCCTATGTTTACCTCTATCAATACATTCTGAACGATGCCTTTTTTAACGGCCAGGCGCGAAATTTCCTCCGCAAGCTCTATCCTGTCCACGGATTGTATTGTTTTCACGCGGCCTATAACGTATTTTACCTTATTGGTCTGCAATTGTCCAATAAAATGAACGTTTGCGCCGAATTCCTCAAACATGGGCAGCTTGTCGCCAAGCTCCTGCGCGCGGCTTTCGCCGAATGTGTTCGCTCCCGCGGCGTGCGCCTGCCGTATGCGGTCCTCGTCAACGAATTTACTTACGGCAACAAGCGTTATATCCTCGGCGCTTCTGCCGCTGTTTTTCGCGGCATCGGCTATGCCCTGCTTTATCTCAATATAATTCTCGGCTATGCTCACTGCTTTTTATACCTCATTCCTTCGCTAAGGGTTGTTTCCCCGTCGCGAGCCTTTATAAGCGCGTTCTCGCCGTTTGTGGCTATAATGTCTATCTGCACGTCGTAGTCATTGTCCCCGTTCTCTATTGTTATAATGCTTGCCCCGTCCTTATTGCCTATGGCATCAAGCGGAACAACAATACCGCTTAGGGTTGCGTTTGCCGTAAGAGTAATAACGCGGCTGTTCAGCAGCGCTCCCATGTCCTCCGTAAACTCAAGCATGTTCAGCACGCCGGCCTCGGAATGCACAAGCTCGTTGGCGGTTGCGGTAAAGGCCTGATCCTCGTAGCCATCAAACGTTACGGTATATGTTTGCCCTTCAAGCAGGCCTGCCTCTTCCTCGCCGTCCGTTACAAACGCGGCGTACCAAAGGCGGGTGTTAACAAGCCTGTAAAGCAAATTGTCGCCCGATCCGCCAAGCGAATCCACGGTGCCGGAAACGGTTGTGTTCACAAGGGCCGCGTTTATCGTATCAAGCTTATCTTTATTCAGTATCTGCTCAAAGCCGTCAAAATAAAAGCTTACCCGGCCGTCCTTTGCGGCTGTAATCTCGGTTTTGTAGGAGGCAAGCTGAGAAAGCTTTTCCTCCCTTGTGTTATAAAGCCTGGTCAGCTCCTCCGTCGGCTGAACGGTATTTTTAAGAAAAGTCGTGCGCTGCTCCATAAGGGTTTTAAGCTCGTTTTGAAGCGTAAGCGTATCGCCCTCGCCCGTTCCGCTTACCGCCGCCCTTATAGCGGCGCGCTTTTGCTCTATCTGAAGCTCTATGCTTGAAAACTCCGCGTTTTCAACCCCGCTAAGCTGCGATTTCTGGGCGTTGTATATTTCGGTTTCGGTATTCAGAAGCGTTTGCGCCATGTCGTCCGTATAGCCCCATTTATAAACGGTTGCTATCGGCATGCCCTCGTATACGGTTTCGCCCTCGCCAACGCTGAACTCAACCCTGTCGTACCTATCAACGCTAATGCTCATCTCGTCGCGTATAAGCACGGCCTTTCCGGTTATTGTGGCCTCCATGCTGCCCTGTTTAAGCGTTCCGCCCGCGCTGTCCTGCAGCGCAAGCACAAGCACGGTTACTATTATGCCCACAAAAAGAGTTAATATAAGATAAAATTTGGGTTTAATCCTTACTCGCCTTCGGCTCATCGGCAACCCTCCTTTGTTTTAAGCTATATTGTATTATTATACCTTCTGTTAATCCCGCGTTCAATCCCCAATACAAGCAAAAAGGAGCGGTGTATCACCGCCCCCACATCTGCTGACTGTTTATTTTTTAATGTAAAGCACGCCGAGCGTTCTCGGGCCGCAATGGGATGAAACGGTGCAGCCCGCGCGGGTTACGCTTATTTCGTCAAAGGACTGATACCTTTCTATTTCCTCGCGCGCGGCGGCTATATCCCCCTCGGGGCAGCCGGAATGGGTTATGAATATTCTGCCCGGGCGAATGTCGTTTTTTCCTTCAAGGCGCTCCTTAACGTATTTATGAACGCACTTTTCAAAGGAACCGCGGTACTTTGTACCCACGCGCATTTTGCCGTCCACAACCTCTATGCAGGGTTTAAGCTGAAGCATGTTCGCGCCGAGCATTGTAACGGTTGAGCAGCGGCCGCCCTTGGCAAGATAATCAAGCCTGTCTATTATAAAGCTGGCGTCCACGTTTGGCACTATGTCCCGCTCAAGCTCATCAACTATTTCTTTAGCGTTCATGCCTGCTTCGGAGCGTTTTGCCGCCTCCAGCACAACATGGCCGTGCCCGGTTGAAAGATTTCTTGAGTCAACAACATACACGTTTTTGAACTTTTCCGCCGCTATGCGCGCGTTTTGGCAGCAGGCCGAAAAGTCGCTTGAAATATTAACGTGTATAACCGCGTCGTACTCGCGGCTGAGCTCATCAAACCTTGCCTCGTAATCATTGGGCGTAACGGCGGCGGTGCGGGCAAGCGAGCCGCCCGCGGCAACGTGGGCAAATATATCGTCCGGCGTTACCTCAAGCCCATCCTTAAGCGTTTTGCCGCCAAGCGTAACATAAAGCGGAAACAGCTCTATGCCGTGCTCTTCAAGCATTTCCTTTGTCAGATCGCATGTGCTGTCCGACGTGATTTTGATAGTCATTTAAGACCTCCGCTATGATTGCATAATAATATAGCTTTACTATACAGGGCGAATGTTAACTTAATATAAACATATCCATGCAAAATCTTTGGGATAAAGCAGCCCTAACGTTTTAAGTGTTTTTCGTGCATAGTATTGTATTTTTCGTGCAAATAATGTATAATGCGTTAAAACATACGAAAGGAGCAATACAATGGAATCCACTACCACGAATATAAGCATACGCATGGATACAAAGCTTAAGGCGCAGGCCGAGGAACTGTTCGGCGAGCTTGGCATGAATCTTTCAACGGCGTTCAATATATTTGTGCGGCAGTCTCTGCGCGAGGGCGGCATTCCTTTTCAAATAACGCTGAACCAGCCCAACAAGGAAACAATTGCCGCAATGCTTGAGGCACAGCGCATAGCGAAAGACCCCGCCGTTAAGGGCTATACCGATATAGACGAGCTTTTTGAGAATCTTAATAAATGAGCGATGTTAAATACACCGTTAAATGGACATCGGCATTCAAAAAGGATTATAAGCTTGCCTTAAAGCGGGGATTGAATGTTTCTCTTCTTAAGGAAACGATTAAATTGCTTGCTATGGGCATTCCCCTGCCCCCTTCCTGCCGCGACCACGCGTTAACCGGAAACTGGATAGGATACAGAGAATGCCACATAATGCCGGACTGGCTGCTTATCTATTACATTGAATCCGATGTTCTCGTGCTGACCCTTGCCCGCACGGGCACGCACAGCGATTTGCTGTATAAATAATGTCTTTTCCCCTCCCCCAACTTTCAGCTTTACACAGGCCTTTCAGCGGGGTACAATCAATATATACTTTTTATTGAAAAATGACGCAGCAAACAGAATTAAGTGAAGGGAGCACGCTTTGATGGTTATTGCCAACGAAAGAGAGCTTAATGTTATAAGGACGCTTGCCGAGGCCAAGGGCCCGAGCGGCTTTGAGGACGAAACCGTTGCCGCGGTACGCCAAATTCTTGGCGACATTTGCGACTTTGAAGAGGACAGCCTGCGCAACCTTTATATTTACCGCCGCAAAAACAGCGGCAATAAGCCCACGCTTATGCTTGACGCGCACAGCGACGAGGTGGGCTTTATAATTCACTCCATAAAGCCTAACGGCACGCTCAGGTTCCTTGAGCTTGGCGGCTGGAGCAAAAACACCCTGCCCGGCACGCGCGTGCTTGTGCGCAACCACTTTGGCGAATGGGTACGCGGAATGATAGCCGCAAAGCCGCCGCACTTTTTAAGCGACGAGGAGCGCGCGCAGAACAAGGTGCAGAGCGTATCAAGCCTGGTTATAGACATAGGCGCACGCAGCGCGGACGAAGCAAAGGACGAATTCGGCATACGCATAGGCGAACCCGCCGTGCCGGCCACCCCCTTTGAATATGACGAAAAGCGCGATATAATGTTCGGCAAGGGATTCGACTGCCGCATAGGCTGCGCCGCGCTGGTTGAAACGATGCGCGTTTTAAGCTCGGTTGAGCTTGATGTTGATATAGTGGGCGTGCTTTCATCCCAGGAAGAGGTTGGCGAACGCGGCTGCAAGGTTGCGGTAAACCGCGTTAAGCCGGATGCCGCGCTTGTTTTTGAGGGCTGCCCCGCGGACGATACGTTCGGCGAAGCATACGCCATGCAGACTTTGCTTAAAAAAGGCCCCATGCTCCGCTTTATGGACAAATCCGTTATATGCAACCCCCGCTTTCAGCGCTTTGCGCTTGACACGGCGGAGAAAAACTCACTTGCGGTTCAAGCGAGCGTAAGGGAGGGCGGCGGCAACAACGCCGCCGTTATACAGGCGCAGCTTATAGGCGCGCCCAGCATAGTTATGGGCGTTCCCGTGCGCTATATACACGGTCCAAACTGCATAACAACGTTTGCTGATTATTCCGCAACCGTTAAGCTTGCCTGCGCGATAGCCACCGGCCTGAACGCGGACATTATAAAATCCTTCTAAAAAAGAAAAGAGAGGCGAACACAATGAACACAAGTACCGCCGGCATACCCAAGGCCGGACTGCCCGAAGGCTTTGTATACATAGACGAGCTGATTGAGGACTGCATAATAGACGCTAAATACGCCGGAACCGATAACTTTATGGGCCGCCCCGCCGCGGGCTACGAGCAGCCGCTGGTTGTTATGAGCAAGGCCCTTGCGGATTGCTGCGTAAAGGCCGCGGAAACACTGCGCAAGCAGGGCTACATTATGAAATTCTTTGACGCTTACCGTCCCCAGAGCGCGGTGGACGACTTCTGCCGCTGGGGCGAGGACATTTCGGACATTCGCCGCAAGAGCATACAGTACCCCAACCTTGACAAGGCGGAAGTTTTCAGCCAGGGCTACATTGCCCGCCGCTCCGGCCACACAAGGGCCAAAGCCGTTGACCTTACGATAGTTGACATGAACACCCATCAGGAGCTTGACATGGGCTCTATATTCGACTATATGGACCCCCGCTCAAACCACGGCGCCGCAGGGCTTACGCCTGAGCAGGAAAAGAACCGCGCAATACTGAGGGATGCCATGCTCGGCGCGGGCATGACGCTTTATGAGGGCGAATGGTGGCACTACAATGTTAACCCCGAGCCCTATCCGGACACCTATTTCAATTTCCCCATTAAGTAATTAAGCACGAAAAAGGAGCGGCCGCAATGACCGCTCCTTTTGTTATGCTCTTCTTCAGCCCATTATCTCTTCGATAGCGTCGGCGTACTCTTCCTTGTCCCTGGCGCCTATAAGGCGGTTTATTTCCTGGCCGTCCTTAAAGAGTATAACGCAGGGGATGCTCATTACGCGGAAGCGCTTCGCAAGCTCTACTTCCTCGTCAACATTCACCTTGCAAATGTCGGCGCGGCCGTCATAATCCTCGCCAAGTTCCTCCATGATCGGCCCTATCATGCGGCAGGGGCCGCACCAGGTTGCCCAGAAATCCACAAGTACGGGCTTTGACGCCTCTACAGCCGAATCGAAATCAGCCGTTGTAAGATGCTTTACCATCTTTGGTATTCTCCTTTGGTTAAAAAAACTTTATTCGCCGTCCTTCGCGTTTACAAAGGCCGTCATTCTGGGCTTGAACTCGTTCATTTTGGCAAACTTGGGTTCAAGCTTTTTAAGCACCAGAAAGCTTACAAGGCAAAGCCCAACGCCGCCCGCGGCCGCGTATATATCGCCAAAGCGGGATCCCACAAGAACGCCTATTATAAGGCCGATTATGGGAATGCCGTAAACTATGGCGCTGGCTTTAAGCACCGTTGTGGCATGCATGTCTATAAATACCTCGTCGCCCTTCTTCGCGCCCAGGGTATTGTCCATTTCTATGTCCGCCTCGTTTGAGCCGAAGCGAAAGCAGGCGTTGCAGTGGCCGCAGGCATCGGTTTTCATAAAGCGTACCGTAGCCTTTTTGCCCTTTGTCTCAACAACCGTGCCCTTCTGCCTTACTTCCTCACTCATCAATATCCACCTTTATGTGCAGCTCCTCAAGCTGCTTGTCCGTAACCGGGCTCGGCGCGCCCATCAGTATATCCTGCGCGTTCTTGTTCATGGGGAACGGTATAATCTCCCTTATGCTTTCCTCTCCCGCGAGCAGCATAACTATTCTGTCCACGCCCGGGGCTATGCCGGCATGAGGTGGCGCACCGTAGCAGAAGGCGTTATACATGGCGGGGAACTTTTTCTTAACATCCTCTTCGCCAAGGCGAACAAGGCGGAACGCCTCTATCATAATTTCGGGGTCGTGATTTCTTACGGCACCGGAGGAAAGCTCCACGCCGTTGCAGACCAAGTCGTACTGCTGAGCGGTGATGGTAAGCGGATCAATCTCACCCGCGATGGCCTTTTTAAGCGTTTCCGCGCCGCCGCCGGGCATTGAGAACGGGTTATGGCAGAACTCAAGCTCGCCGGACTCCTCGCCGATTTCGTACATGGGGAAGTCTACAACCCAGCAGAACTCGTAGCGTTCCTTGTCCATGTGACCGGGAACGGCCGCGCCGAGCATTTTGCGCATAACGCCGGCGGTCTTCTGAGCGGCGGACTTCTTGCCCGCGGTTATGCCGACAAGCGTTCCGGGGGTAAGGCCAAGGGCCTTTGTTACGGCGTCGTGATGCGGGGTCATGAACTTGGCAACGCCGCCGGCGAAGCTGCCGTCCGCCTCAACCTTAAACCAGTAGGGCTTGGCACCCGCCTGAACCTCTACGTCCGCGCAGAGCTTGTCTATCTGCTTTCTTGTAAGCTCGCAGCCGCTGCAGGGTATTGCCTTTACGGTGTTGCCCTCGGCAAAGGGAGCGAACTCGCTGCCCGCCACAAGCTCGGTTATGTCGTTTACCCTAAGGTCTATGCGGTAGTCCGGCTTATCGGAACCGAACTGCTCAAGGGCATCGTTGTAGGTTATGCGGTTAAAGGGAGCTTTGGAAGCTATGCTGTATGTGCCGTACTCGGCGAATATGGGCGGGAACACATCCTCTATAATTGAGAATACGTCCTCCTGGGTGGCAAACGCCATTTCCATATCCAGCTGATAGAATTCGCCGGGGCTCCTGTCTCCGCGCGCGTCCTCGTCGCGGAAGCAGGGGGCTATCTGGAAATACCTGTCGAAACCGGAGGTCATGAGCAGCTGCTTAAACTGCTGCGGCGCCTGGGGCAGGGCATAGAACTTGCCGGGGTGCTTCCTTGCGGGAACAAGATAGTCCCTCGCGCCCTCGGGGCTTGACGCGGTAAGTATAGGCGTTGTTATTTCAAGGAAGTTGTGCGCAAGCATTGCCTTCCTTATGGCGGCTATAACGTTGCAGCGAAGGATTATGTTGTTCTTAACCTCGGGATTCCTCAGGTCAAGGTAGCGGTATTTAAGCCTTTGCGTTTCGTCCGCCTCGCGGCTGCGGTTAATTTCAAAGGGCAGCTCATTATAAATGCAGCGGCCGAGCACCTCTATCTTTTCGGGCACTATTTCTATTTCGCCGGTGGCAAGCTTTGCGTTCTTGCTGGCGCGCTCGCGCACGGTACCGGTTACGGAAATGGTGGATTCCTTATTGATGCCCTTTACAACGTTCATCATTTCCTCGGTTTCAACAACTATCTGGGTTGTGCCGTAAAAATCGCGCAGAACCACAAACGCAAAGTTGTTGCCCACTATACGAACGTTTTCCATCCAGCCCACAAGCGTTACGTGCTCATTTACGTTGCTGAGCCTAAGTTCGCCGCAGGTATGGGTTCTAGACTGTATCATATTCGGTATACTCCTTACTTAATATTTATGTGCTGTGCTTTTCAGCTTATTTAACTATTTCAGCCGCTTTTTCGGCAAAGCCATCTATGGCTATCGGGGTTTCCGTGCCGTCCGCCATGTTTTTAAGCTTTATTATGCCGTTTGCAACCTCGTCCTCGCCTATAACGGCAACGAAGCGGGCGTTCAGCTTGTCAGCGTACTTAAACTGGGCCTTAAAACTGCGGCCAACGTGGTCATATTCCGTTTTAACGCCCTGCTTTCTAAGGTCTCCCGCAAGCTTAAGCCCGGTAAGCCTTGCCTTTTCGCCAACGGGTGCAATGTATACGTCCACAAGGTTCGGTTCGGGGATTGGGTTAAAGCTTTCCGCCACAAGCAGCAGCCTCTCCATGCCCATGCCGAAGCCAACCGCGTTCATCTTGGGGCCGCCAAGCTCCTCTATAAGCCCATCGTACCTGCCGCCGCCGCAAACGGTGCCGGTATACGCGCCCTCTGTGGACACAAGCTCGAACACGGTCTTTGTATAGTAATCAAGGCCGCGGACTATCATGGGGTCAACCTCGTATTCAATGCCCAGCGCGTCAAGGGATGCCTGAAGCTCCTCAAAATGCGCCTTGCAGTCCGGGCAAAGATAATCAAGCACCTTGGGCGCGGCCTTTGCTATTTCGCCGCAGTGCTTTTCCTTGCAGTCAAGGATCCTGAGCGGGTTCTTCTCGTAGCGCGTTTTGCAGGTTTCGCAAAGCTCGTCATAATTCGCCTTAAGATATTCCTTAAGGGCGGCGTTGTACTTGGGCCTGCACTCCGGGCAGCCTATGCTGTTTATTTTGGCCTTAACGCTCTTTATGCCAAGGTCGTTAAGTATGCTTATCGCAAGGGAAATTACCTCCGCGTCCGCGCTTGCCTTGGGCGCGCCGAAAACCTCCACACCAAACTGGTGATGCTCCCTCAATCTGCCCGCCTGCGGCTTTTCGTAACGGAAAACGGGGCAGTATACATAAAACATCTTCGTGGGCTGAGCGTCCGCGAAAATCTTGTTTTCAAGGAACATGCGCACCGTGCCCGCGGTGCCCTCGGGCTTAAGCGTAACCGAACGGTCTCCCTTATCGGTAAAGGTATACATTTCCTTTTGAACTATATCCGTTGTATCGCCAACACCTCTGGCGAACAGCTCCGTATGCTCCAGCACCGGCGTGCGTACCTCGCGGCAGCCGAACTCCGCGCAGCGGGCGCGCATAAGCTTTTCTATGTACTGCCACTTGTAGCTGTCCTTAGGGGTTACGTCCTTCATGCCCTTAGGCGCCTGAATCTGCATAATACACCTCTTTCGTATTCTTAAAAAAATAGGGTTCTCCATCCTTTATAACAGGGACGGAGAACCCGCGGTACCACCCTAATTGAGCGAGAACATCGCTCCACTCTTGCCCCATAACGCAGGGCAAACCGTCCGCCATTTCCTGCGGAAGGCTCATAAGGCGTCCTTCACCCGGTGCTTTTGTTCGCGGCGGCTTCCAGCCATGGCCTGCCTTCTCTTGTGCGATAGCTCCCAGGCTACATCCTTATTCCTTGCCTGTCAAAGCGTATAATAGCATCCTGCAGCGTGATTGTCAATGCGGAGAATGCCATGCGTTTCGCTGTTTTTTCGCCCGTTATTCGCTCTTTTCCCCGCTGCGGCGCTTAAGCTCCTCCTCGCGCTCGCGTTCAAGCATAAGCTTTGAGTAATCAACATAGCCCCTCGGGTCATCCACCCACAAGCGTTCCATATTATAGTATTCCCTTTCCTCCGGATGGAACACGTGCACAAGTATGGAGCCAAAGTCCATAACAATCCAGCGGCCCTCGCTGTATCCCTCAATTCGCCTGAGCTCAAGCCCGAAGCTTTCCGCCTTTTCGTCTATTTCGTCCGCAAGCGCCTTTACCTGCGCCACGGCACGGCCGGAGCATATAACGAACCAGTCCGCTATAATCGTTTTATCGCCCACATGAATGGCTGTTATATCCTGCGCTTTCTTATTATATAGCGCGTCGCAGATCATAAGTGCCTTATTCCGTATGGTTTCCTCTTCCTGTGCGTTTGCCGCGTTAAAGAATTCGCTCATGTGTTTTCTCCTTTGTTTTCAATTTGTCTTTTTATCTCCTGCCTTATTTCAAGCGATCGCGCGGAAGGCTCAACGCCTTTTTTAAGCAGGTGGCTTATTGAATTATCCATTGTCATAAGCACGGCCCGGTTTATATCCTCCCTTGCCGCGCGCCTTAGGTTTTCAACCCCGTCATAGGTTCGAGTGAACTCCGCCTTGTCCGCAACGTATAAAATCTTATCGAGCAGGCTCATGCCCTTTTTGCCGAACACGTGGCAGGCAATGGCGTTTATAATGTCCTTATCCTCTATGCCGTAGTCCCTTTGCACCCTTATCGCCCCCAAGGGGCCGTGCAAAAGGCCGGGAGCGCGCCGCTCCTCATCGTTTGGCGTGTAGCCGTATTGATTTGCAAGCTCAAGCGCTTCGCTGTCGCCAAGCTTTGCGCAGTCGTGCAGAAGGCCTGCGATTCTCGCCTTTTTGCCGTCCGCACCCCATATTGAGGCAAGCTCCACGGCGCAGCCCATGGTGCCTATCGAGTGCGCGAACCTGCTTGGCTTAACGGCATGCTTAAGCTTTTCGGCGTATGATAGAACATTCTCATCCTGATAAAGAAGCTCTGAATATATTCTCTGCATGGTTTTGTAGCTCACAAGCCCAGCTATGCCACGAGCCTCATAAACCCTTTTTCGTATATCGGTTGAGGATATCTGAGGCCCTTCAAAATCGGCAATATATACCCTTGCGCCGTACTTTTTCCTAAGCTCCTCGGCGGCGCGCTCGTCCCCGCCCCCGCTGTCCGGTCTACCAACGGCTATAATGCCGGCAAGGGCGAATATTGTTTCGGGTTTACGCCAGCTGTGCAGGGTTTTCAGCATATCCGTGCCAACAATAAGGTACAGCTCATCGGCGCCGTTATAGAGCCCCATAAGCGTATCCGCCATGTAGCTCACGCCGCCGCGCCTTATTTCATAATCGCAGGCGAAAAGCCCCTCCTCGCCGTCTATGGCGGCTTGAGTAAGAGCAAGCCTTTCATTCGCGCTTACGCCGAAAGCAATGCTTTTATGCGGCGGATCTCCCGCCACCATAAGCAACACCTTATCAAGGCCAAAGCTTTGCTTTGCCTGCTTAGCTATATAAATATGTCCTTTGTGCGGGGGATTAAAGCTGCCCCCCAATATTCCGATCTTCATTGGTTTAATTATACCACCTAGTTTGGCGCGGGGCAAACACGCGTTTATTTTTTATTTGGCGCCCATAAGCACAAAGCCCAGGCAAAGGAGCAGCTGCGCGGGTATATACGTAAGCATAACGGGAAAGTTCGGCCTTTTCACGTCCTTAACGAACATGCTGCGGGCAAGTATTGTATCCGATGCTAAAAAGAGCATGCTGCCGAGCGTTATAAGAGAAGAGGCGAATATGCCGCTGCCTACGTTTATTTTTGAAGCGAGGTTTACCCACGCGAAAACGTTTACCGCCCCAACTATGCCAAGGTATGTGGGCATAAGCACGCGCATCTTTTTATCGTCCACGTGCTTTTCCAGTCTGAAGCTTGCGTAGGCCACAACTATAAGATACAGCGCAATAAATACGGCCGCCGTAAGCAAATGCTCCTTTGTGGTGCCCTCGGTTCGCCTGAAAATCGCAAGGCAATAGAGCGCGTGGCCAAGCGTGAACGAAAGCGCGCCCGGTATAAAGAACCTGCCGTCCTTTTCGGGGATAAGCAGCACATCGCCCAAAAGCCCGCATACAAGCGCCGCAAGTACAACAAAGTCCATGGGCTTTGCGGCAAGGGCATAAAACACGGCGAGCGAAAGCATTATAAGCGGCTTTGTTATAACCCTGTAAGGGCGCATTTCAAAATAGCAAAAGAATAAATGAACAACGCTTAAAAGAGCGAAATAAACAATAAAGCCTGCCATACGGCCGTTTCTCCCGACAAGCCGCACACAGGCGGCGTTTTTTATGATGGATATATTACACCACTATCAATATATTCGTAAAGCCAAATCGGCAATATACGGCATTTTTTGAAAAGATGAAGTTAAAAATTCTATTTTGGGGGATTTACTTCCGTATTTATGATATACTTATGCTATACTACCATGTATTCAGCATTTGAAGGAGGAGATATTCCATGCAGTATTCGCGTGAGGTTGAAGAGATGTTTTGCGTTGCAAAAGGCGCGAAGCACGACCCTGCACCCATACCCGAGGAGGGAAAATGGGTTAAGGCAAAGGAGATTACGGACATATTCGGCCTGACCCACGGCATAGGCTGGTGCGCACCGCAGCAGGGCGCGTGCAAGCTTACGCTTAATATAAAGGGCGGCGTAATAGAAGAGGCGCTTGTTGAAACAATAGGCTGCTCCGGCATGACGCATTCCGCGGCTATGGCCTCGGAAATTCTGCCCGGCAAGACCATACTTGAGGCGCTTAATTCGGACCTTGTGTGCGATGCCATAAACACCGCCATGCGTGAGCTTTTCTTGCAGATTGTTTACGGCCGCAGCCAGAGCGCTTTCTCTGACGACGGTCTGCCCATAGGCGCCGGCCTTGAAGACCTGGGCAAGGGCCTTAGGAGCCAGATAGGCACCATGTACGGCACCAAGAAGAAGGGTCCCCGCTATCTTGAAATGGCGGAAGGATACGTGCTTAACGTTGGCCTTGACAAGAACAACGAGATAATAGGCTACAAGTTCGTAAACCTTGGCAAGATGATGGACGCCATAAAGAAGGGCATGGAGCCCAACGAGGCGTTTAATTCAAACATAAGCACATACGGCCGCTTCGCGGAAGCCGTAACCGTTATAGACCCGCGCAAGCAGTAATATAAGGAGGCGTAAAGATGGTTACTTTTGAAGGATACGAAAGAAGAATAGACACCCTGCGCCCCGTGCTCGCCAAGTATGGGTTCGACGGGTTTGAGGCCTGCGAGGCTTACACCAAGGAAAAGGGCATAGACGTAAGAAGCATAGTTCACGGCATTCAGCCCATAGCCTTTGAAAACGCCGTTTGGGCATATACCCTTGGCGCGGCGATAGCGCTTAAGAAGGGCGTTAAGAGCGCGGCTGAGGCTGCCGAGTGCATAGGCGAGGGCCTGCAGGCGTTCTGCATTCCCGGCTCCGTTGCCGACCAGAGGAAGGTTGGCCTGGGCCACGGCAATCTGGGCGCGATGCTGCTTTCCGAATCAACTCACTGCTTCGCGTTCCTGGCCGGTCACGAAAGCTTTGCCGCCGCGGAAGGCGCAATAGGCATAGCCCGCACCGCCAACAAGGTTCGCAAGGAGCCCCTTAAGGTTATACTTAACGGCCTCGGCAAGGATGCCGCATACATTATCAGCCGCATAAACGGCTTTACCCACGTTGAAACCGAATACAATCAGTATACCGGCGAGCTTACCATAACCAAGGTTACTCCGTTCAGCGAGGGCGACCGCGCTAAGGTTCTT
This sequence comes from uncultured Clostridium sp., assembly GCA_964600045.1. Classification (GTDB taxonomy): domain Bacteria; phylum Bacillota; class Clostridia; order Christensenellales; family CAG-138; genus Phil1. Next base: position 33,517 of record CAZRHS010000001.1, on the reverse strand, counting down.
TGCTACGGTGCGGACGATGTAAACGAGGGCGTTGCCATAATGCGCCACGAGAACGTGGATGTTTCCATAACCGGCAACTCCACCAACCCCACCCGTTTCCAGCACCCCGTTGCGGGCACCTACAAAAAGTGGTGCAACGAGAACGGCAAGAAGTATTTCTCCGTCGCTTCCGGCGGCGGCACCGGCCGTACCCTGCATCCCGATAATATGGCGGCAGGCCCCGCAAGCTACGGCATGACCGATACAATGGGCCGTATGCATTCGGACGCTCAGTTCGCAGGCTCCTCCTCCGTTCCCGCCCACGTTGAAATGATGGGCCTTATCGGAATGGGCAACAACCCCATGGTCGGCGCAACCGTTGCCGTGGCCGTTGCCTGCGAAGAAGCAATGGCTAAATAAGCTAACTTAATTTCAAGCACTAAAAAAGGACGGGCAACCGTCCTTTTTGATTTGGTCTTTTGTTTTATTCAGCGCCCGCTACCATATCGGCAATGCCCCGGAAGCTGTCTCCCGTAATGTGCTCGGCTACAGCGTAGCAAACGTTAAGGCCGTTGAAGCCGTTTGTATGGATAAGGAAGGCGTCCTTCGTTTCGGGATCAAGGCACACCAGCGACTTAAAGCCGCCGTTATCGCCCCAGTGCCATATACGCTCGTTGTAAAGTCCCCAGCCGAGGCCCCACTCCACGCCGTGGTCGGCGGGATTTCTGTGCGAACGCACACGAGCGGCGAAGTCCGGCTCGCTCAGCACCTTTTCAAGGAACTTATAGTAATCGTCTATTGTTACATAAAGTGAGAACGCGCAGTTAGGCTCCATGCCCATGGAATGCCTTGCGGTGGCTCTGGGGGGCTCGCTTAAGCCGTTTTCATCAACGGTATGCGCAAGCGAACGGCGCATGGCTCCCGTCCATACAAGGGAGGCCTTATCCATGCCGTAGGGATCAAGCATGCGCTTTTGCATAAGGTCGTCAAGGCGCGTGCCCATGCGCTGCTCTATTATGGACTGAAGATAATAATAGCCCATGCCGGAATAGCTGAAGCCCTCGCCCGGCGCGAAATAAAGCTCCATCGGCAGCTTGCCCCAGTTGGGAAGGCCCGTGCCGTGGCTTAAAACGTGTTTTGCGGTTGCACCGGCAAATCTCTCATCGTTGCAGGGAATCCAGGGCGCGTCATATTCGCTCAAGGGCTTATCAAGGTCTATTATGCCCTCGTCCTCAAGCTCGAAAACAAGCCTGCCGAAAAACGGCTTTGTAAGCGACGCCGCCTCAAAATAAGTGTCCCTCGTTATGGGCGCCAGGGTTAATGTGTCCGCCACGCCAAGGCACTGGGTATATATAATCTTGCCGTTTTTTATAATGGCCATGGCAAGCCCGGGCACCTTGTTTTCATTCATCTTTTGCTTTGCGAGTTCAACTCCGCTTATGAGCTTTTCGGTATTGATTATCATGCCTTCTGCCTCCTTTGGCTTAAATTTTTATGCCTTATGGCGCAGTACCATGCCGGCCCTTGCGCCGGTATGCGCGCCGTCCTTAGCGGTAAGCACTCCGTTTACGTAAACCCTCATTATGCCATCGCACGCCTGCTGAGGATTGGTAAAGGAAGGATTGTCGTTAAGCTTATTAAGGTTAAACAGCACCAAATCCGCCCTCATGCCCTGCTTGATTATGCCGCGGTCGGATAACCTCAGCCTTGATGCGGGAAGGGACGTCATTTTATGCACGGCGGTTTCTATTGGGAAAAGCTGCCTGTCGCGGCAATAGTGGCTGAGCACGCGCACAAACGTGCCGTAGTTCCTGGGATGCGGCTTGCCCTTGCGGTTAAGGCTCATGGCGGAGCCGTCGGAACCGGTCATGGTGTACGGCCGCTTCATAATATGCTCTATGTCCTCTTCGCACATATCAAAGTCCAGCTCGCCTATGTGGTTGTTTTCCTCTATAACGGCATCCATAAGCGTGTCCGCCGGGTCCTTGCCCAGCTTTTCGGCTATTGCCTCTATGCTCATGCCCGCCATCCAGGCGTTTTTCTCCGTTGAAACATAGGAAACGACTATGTCTCCCCAGCGGCCGATATGGGATGCGTTCATCTGGTCCCGTATCAATGCCCTTGTTTCCTCGTTTTTAAGCCGCTCCATAAGCGCACTTACGCCGCCGTTGAACGCCCATGCGGGAATATCTATTGAAAGGCTTGTGGCGGAGGCTCTGTAAGGATACTGGTCGCAGGTAACCTCAAGCCCGTTTCGCCTTGCGCGCTCTATAAGCGCGGTTGTCATAAAGCAGCTAACCTGCCAGTCGGGCTTATATGTAACCTTGTGGTGCGATATTTCAAGCGGTACGCCCGCCTTTGTGGCAATCTCTATCGCTTCCTTGGTTGAGGATATAACGGGCTTGCCTTCGCCGCGCATATGGGTAGCGTAAAATCCATCGTAATCGCGAACGGCCTTAACAACCTCTATAAGCTCATCGGTTTTGGCGTAGCTTCCCGGGGGATAAATAAGGCCTGTGCTTATGCCGTAGGCTCCGCCCTGCATGGATTCGCGGACAAGGGAGCGCATTTTTTCAAGCTCTTCCTCGCTCGGTTCCCTGTCGTCATAGCCCATGGCTATCGCGCGAACGGTGCCGTGGCCGACAAGCATGGCAAAGTTGGTTGAGGGCTGCGCTTTTTCAACCGTGTCAAGAAACTCGGCCATTGTAAGGCCCTTTTCGTTTGGCGCCAAAGAGTCGCCGCAGTTTCCGCAAAGCTCCGTTGTTACGCCCTGCAGTATTCTGCTCTCGTTTTGGGGGTGCTCCAAAATGCCGTCGTCGCTATGGGAATGAATGTCTATAAAGCCGGGGGTAAGGTAATTGTCCTCCGCGTCAACATATTCCTTGGCATCCTCGCTTATTTTGCCAACCGCCGCTATGAATCCGTCTTTAATGCCAACGTCCGCCCTGAACCAGGGGGAGTCCGTGCCGTCTATAACTCTGGCGTTTTTAATAACAAGGTCCAGCATATTGAAGCCCTCCTTATTTATATTTTATTTTTCGTATACCACTTTGCCGCCCACTATTGTCATAACGGGCAGGATGGAGCGAATCTCCATGGGGTCGCAGGTGAATATATCCTTGTCAAGCACGGTCATATCCGCCATGTAGCCGGGCTTTATGCGGCCCTTTTCGTTTTCCATAAACTGGGCATAAGCGCTGCCCTCGGTATAAGCGTCAACCGCGTCATAAACATCAACGCACTCGTTGGGGAAGAAGCCGCCCTCGGGGTAGCCGTTTTTGTCCTTGCGGGTAACGGCGGAGTATATGTTCGGGAAGGGGTTGCAGTCCTCAACCGGGCTGTCCGTGCCGTAGGATACGGCCTTGTGGTTAAGCCTGTTCATGGTGCCGAAGGCGTATGAGGTGGAGGAAAGCTGCTCGCCGCAGCGGGATATTACGGCATGCATATCGTAATCAAGGAATATGGGCTGATAAAGCGTAAGTATATCGTCCTTGGCTATGCGCTCAAGCAGCGGCATATCGGTTATCTGGCAATGCACAAGGCCGTGGCGCAGGGGGTTCTTGCCGTTGTGCAGAACGGATTCGTAGCACCTTACGGTATCCTCTATCGCCTTGTCGCCTATAACGTGGGTAACAACCTGCATGCCAACTTCGTCCGCCATGCGGCAAAGCTCCATCATCTCTTCGTCATGCGTGGCTTCTACGCCGTAGTTTCCGGGATCGTCCAGATACTCGTGGCGCATGGTAGCGGTTCTGCCGCCAAGGGAGCCGTCGCGGAACAGCTTTAAGGGCCCAAGCGTAAGCCAGGGGTGTGAATAATCGCCGTGCTTATATTCGCCCGCAAGATATTCCTTGTATTCTTCAACGGTGTGGCAGCAAACCTGATGATGGTACCTGAACTTGGCCTTGCCCGAATCATACACGCGGTGCACAAGCGGGAACACCAGATCCATAGACTCCGCGCAGCCGGCGTCGTTGGACTGCACGCTCGTAATGCCGTGCTCAACGGCGTAGTTCATGGCGTTTATAAACATATCCTCGCGCTGCTCGGCGGTGTAGGGCGGAATAACCTTAAGTATTTCCGCGCAAGCGTTTTCGGTGAATACGCCGCTGGGATAGCCGTCTTCCTCCAGCTCAAAAGTGCCGCCGGAGAACTGGGCTGAGCCGATGCCAAGACCGCGCATTTCTATTGCCTTTGTGTTCGCGCTTACAACGTGGCTGCATATACGCTCAAGCACAACCGGAACCTCGGTTGAAATCTTGTCAAGGTCGTGCCTTGTGGGGATGCGCTTTTCGCCTTCGGTAAACAGGTCCTGATTCCAGCCTATGCTGTGTATGCCGCCAACGCACCTTTCGGGATACTTTTCGGCGAAAGCCTTGGTTTTTTCGATAAGATCCTCTATTGATTTTACGCCCGTGGTATCCGCCTGATAAAGGCCGGAGCCTATGAGCAGCAGGTGCATATGGCTATCGTTAATGCCGGGGATAACGGTGCGCCCCTCGCAATCTATAACCTTAGCGTCCTTGCCAGCCGCGGCGAGTATTTCCTCGTCTGTGCCGGTGGCCTTTATAATGCCGTCCTCGCTGAGTACCGCGCTTTTGAACACGCCGCGCTCAATGTATATTTTGCCGTTTACAAGTGCAGTTTTCATCTGATTTTTCCTTTCTGAAAATATAATTAAGCATAAAGCTTTATTTACTACATCATATTATATAAATTTTAGGCTGTATTCGCAATAACGCCCGCGCAAAAATGTTTGCTCAAAGCCCCGTCAGTATTGACAAGCGGGACTTTTTCCAATAGAATGTGCTATGGACTGAGAAGCGGAACAGTAATCGTTTCCCGCGGGCAAAGAGAGCCTCCCGTATGCTGAAAGGGGGGAGCCGCGGTGCGGTGAAGCTCGCCGCGGAGTCTGCCGCGGCAATGCGCGGCGCGTTCCTCGCGTTACAGGGGGCTAAAGCGGGCGGTGTATGCCGCCAAGCGGAGTGGTACCGCGGAAAATGTTCCGTCTCTTGCGATAAGAGGCGGCTTTATTTTTATACCGAAGTATATAAAGCATGAAAGGATAAAAAGCTGATGTCAGAGCGCTATGAACACGATCCTATTGAGCTGAAATGGCAAAAGCGCTGGGAAGAGGCGCATTGCAACGAGGCCAGCACGGACTACACCAAGCCCAAGTTTTACGGGCTTATCGAATTCCCCTACCCCTCCGGGCAGGGTCTGCACGTGGGCCATCCCCGTCCGTTTACCGCCATGGATATTATCTGCCGCAAAAGGCGCCTGGAGGGCTACAATGTGCTGTTCCCGATTGGGTACGACGCGTTTGGCCTGCCCACGGAGAACTACGCCATAAAAACCGGCATTCACCCCACCAAGGTTACCGAAACGAACATTGCCCGCTTCCGCGCGCAGCTTAAAAGGCTGGGCTACTCCTTTGACTGGTCAAGGGAGATAAGCACGGCGGATCCGGAGTACTACAAGTGGACCCAGTGGATATTCCTTAAGCTTTATGAGCACGGCCTTGCCTACAAGGCGGAAATACCCATAAACTTCTGCACCTCCTGCAAGGTTGGCCTTGCCAATGAAGAGGTTGTGGACGGCGTTTGCGAGCGCTGCGGCGGCCAGGTTGTGCAGATGGTGCGCAGCCAGTGGATGCTTAAGATAACCGACTATGCCCAGAAGCTTATAGACGACCTTGATAAGGTTGACTACATAGACCGCGTAAAGATTCAGCAGCGCAACTGGATAGGCAGGAGCGAGGGCGCGGAGGTCAATTTTGACATAGCCGGCACGGACGACAAGCTTACCGTTTACACCACCCGCCCGGATACGCTCTTTGGCGCGACGTACATGGTAATAAGCCCCGAGCATCCTTACATAGACAAATATAAGGACCGCATAAAGAACTGGGACGCCGTTGCCAAATACCGCGACGAGGCCGCCCACAAGAGCGACTTTGAGCGCGGCGAGCTTAACAAAGAAAAAACCGGCGTTGTGCTTGAAGGCGTAAGCGCCATAAACCCCGTTACAAAGAAGGAAATACCCATCTGGGTTTCCGACTATGTGCTTATGAGCTACGGCACGGGCGCCATAATGGCCGTTCCCGCGCACGACACCAGGGACTATGAATTCGCCAAAACGTTCAACCTGCCCATAGTAGAGGTTGTTGCCGGCGGCGATATTACAAAAGAAGCTTATACCGAGTGCGAACACGGCCGCCTTGTGAACTCCGGCTTCCTTAACGGCATGGAGGTTAGCGAGGCCAAGAAGGCCATTGCCGACTACCTTGAAAAGGAAGGCATAGGCCACAGGAAGGTAAACTACAAGCTGCGCGACTGGGTATTTGCCCGCCAGCGTTACTGGGGCGAGCCCATTCCCCTTGTAAAGTGCGAAAAGTGCGGCTGGGTTCCCCTGCCCGAAAGCGAGCTGCCGCTTGAGCTGCCCATGCTTGATAACTTTACCCCCACGGACGACGGCAGTTCCTGCCTTGCCCGCGCCAAGGATTGGCTGCACACCACCTGCCCGCACTGCGGCGGCCCTGCCATGCGCGAGGCGGACACCATGCCCAACTGGGCCGGTTCAAGCTGGTACTTCCTGCGCTATACCGATCCCCACAACGACAAGGCGCTTGCCTCCCCCGAGGCGCTTAAATACTGGCTGCCCGTTGACTGGTACAACGGCGGCATGGAGCACACCACGCTGCACCTGCTCTATTCCCGCTTCTGGCACAAGTTCCTTTATGATATAGGCGTTGTGCCCACGGCAGAGCCTTACATGAAGCGCACAAGCCACGGCATGGTTCTGGGCGAGAACGGCGAAAAGATGAGCAAGTCCCGCGGAAACGTTGTTAACCCGGACGACTATATTAAGGAATACGGTGCGGATGCCTTCCGTATGTACATAATGTTCATGGGCGCGTTTGATCAGCCCATACCCTGGAACACTCAGGGCGTTAAGGGCTGCCGCAAGTTCCTTGAGCGCGTATGGCGCCTGCAGGACATGATAAGCGACGAAACCGGCATTCGCGACAGCGTAAAGGCAAGCTACCACGCCACCATAAAGAAGGTTGGCGAGGACATAGAGCGCATGAAGTTCAACACGGCCATAGCCGCCATAATGAGCTTTGTAAACGACGTTTACGCAACCGGCAGCATAACCAAGGAAGAGCTGAGGACGCTGCTTATACTGCTCTCCCCCTTCGCGCCGCACATCTCTGAGGAGATAAACGAAGCCGCCAAGCTGGGCACCCCGCTTTACGAGGCGCACTGGCCCGAATATGACGAAAGCGCGCTTGTGGCGGACACGGTTGAGATAGCAGTGCAGGTAAACGGCAAGGTTCGCGCCCGCATAAACGTGCCCGCGAACGCCGCCAAGGAGGAAACCGAAAAGCTTGCGCTTGAGAGCGAGGACGTGAAGCCCTTTATAGAGGGCAAGACCGTGCGCAAGGTTATAGCCGTTAAGAACATAGTAAACATAGTGGTGGGCTAAGCCTCACCAAAGCATTCTCGGGAGTTTCCCTTTGCGGAAGCTCCCGAGTTTTTTGTTTTGACGAATTGACGAATTATAGAAAATCTGCGTCCCCGAGCCGCAGGGAACGCAGATTTTTGATAGTATGGTTAATCATTCAAGATGCTTTCAATTTGCCTTTTCAGCACTGGAAAATCCATTTTAACGGTATTGTAAACATCCTCCATGCGGAGTGTTTGATATTTATGCGCAGTTATATCACGCATTCCGGCTATAGCCTTCCATGGAATTTCAGTATATTGTTCTTTTAGTTTGCTTGAAACGTTCTTTACCAGTTCCCCCACGTTTATGGTGGTCATTCCGAGAGCGCGCTTTTGCATTTCTGAAGAAAGAAATTCCTCCATCGTGCTTTGTCCAAGCAGTTCAATACCCACATTTATTTCCGCAACAACCTTTTGCAGTACAATTCTGTCTCTACGCTGCATACAGCACCACCCTTTTACCTATTTCTATCATATCGCCGTCCCTTATAGGACCGTGTATAACATCCACATCAAGTGAGAGAGCTTCCTCAAGCTCGTTTTTTATCGCGGCAAGCGTAATAAGCGTTACGGGCGCCGTGAACTCAATTATCAAATCCACGTCGCTGTCCTCGCGGTTCGTTCCGCCGGCTCTTGAGCCGAACAGAGTTATTCTGCTTATCGGATACCTGCGCGCAAGCTCCGTTACCGCCGCCTTTATAGCGTCTATGCTCATATTTCTCTCCCTTTCTGTTATTATTTACCCCTTCTTCTCAAGCTCCTCAAGCGCTTCCTGCGCCTGCTCCCAGCGGGAGTAGAGCTCGTCAAGGGCGGCCTTCTTTTGCTCTATCGTGCGGCTAAGCTCCGCCGCCTTAATATAATCCGTGGCTATTTCGGGGGAGGCAAGCTTCTCTTCAAGTGTGCTAAGCTCCTCTTCCGCCGCGTTAACCCTGTCCTCCGCGCGCTTCAGCTCACCGCTTGCGCGGTTTATGGCGCTTTGCAGTTCCTTTTTCGCCCTGTAATCCTCACCCGCCGCGGAGCGCTGGTTTGTTTTCTGCGCCGTGGCCGCCGCGTCCCGCTCCTGCTTGGCGGCAAGGTAGTCCTCGTATCCGCCAATGTAGCTTTCTATGCCGTTTTCCGTCATGCAAAGCACCCTGTCCGCAAGGCGCTCAACCAAATAACGGTCGTGCGTTACGATAAGCATTGTGCCCTCGTATTCCTCAAGCGCGCCCTCAAGCGCCTCGCGTGAGTCTATATCAAGGTGGTTGGTGGGCTCGTCCAAAAGAAGCAGGTTCGATCCGCTGAGCATAAGCTTAAGCAGCTTAACCCTTGCCACCTCTCCGCCGGAAAGTTTTTCAAGGGGCTTAAACACGTCGTCCCCCCTGAAAAGGAACGCCGCAAGCGCGCAGCGTATCTCCGTATCGCTCATGCGTGGGTAGCTGTTTCTTATTTCCTCTATTGCGGTAACCTCGCCCGTTAAGCTCTCCGCGTTCTGCTCATAGTAGCCCGGGTGCACGTTCGCGCCCAGGTAGAAGCTGCCCGCGTCCGGCCTAAGCTTGCCCATAAGTATTTTAAGAAGGGTTGTTTTGCCGCAGCCGTTAGGCCCAAGCAGGAATACCCTTTCTCCCTTTTTTATAAGCATGTCCGCGTTTTTGAAAACGCTCTTGTCATAGCTTTTCGCAAGGCCTTTTGCCACAACAACGTCGTTTCCGCTTACAGCATCGGCATGAAAATGGAAATGTATGCTGTCCGTGCTCCGCTCGGGCGCGACAAGCGTTGCCCTAAGCTTATCGGCCTGCTTCTGCTTGCTGGCGGCGGTGATGAAGTTGTGCTCCTGACCCCAGCGGCGCTGCTGCTCCACAATGCCCTCTATGCGGCGGATTTCCTTTTGCGTATTAACGTAGCGGCGGCGCAGCATCTCCTGCTCGTCCGCCATAAGCTCACGGTGGCGGGTATAGTTGCCCTCGCTCACAAAGAAGCGGGTGTTCTTAATCTCCATTGTGCGGCGGGTTACGGCATCAAGAAAATACCTGTCGTGAGATATTACTATAAACGCGCCCTGATAGGCCTTCAAAAAGTCCTCAAGCCACGCTATCGAATCCATGTCCAGATGGTTTGTCGGCTCGTCAAGAAGCAGAAGCTGCGCGCCTGAAAGAAGGACCTTGGCAAGCTGAGCCTTGTTTCTCTGCCCGCCGCTCATGTCGCTAAGCCGTTTTGTAAGCTCCTCCTCGGTGAAGCCAAGCCCCATAAGCGCGGAGCGGGTGCGGCTTCTGAATGTCATGCCGCCGTTAAACTCGTATTGCTCCCTTAACGTATGCTGCCGCTTTATTAGCGAATCAAGCTTTTCTTCTTTGGCATCGGCCAGAAGGGACGATATTTCGTTAAGCTCCTGCTCCGCGTCCATAAGGGGCCTGAATGCTTCAAGCGTAGCATCGTAAACCGTTTGCTCCGTATCCGCAATCGTTTGGGTCATGCTCATTATGCGCGCGTTTTTGGCGCGGAAAAGCTCGCCCGAGTCGTAGCTTTCCTCCCCAAGCAGTATGCGGAAAAGGGTTGTTTTGCCGCAGCCGTTAACGCCAACCAGCCCAACCCTGTCCTTTTCGCCTATTTCAAACGAAACGCCGTCGAAAAGCAGCCTTTCAACAAATTCTTTTTTAAGATCGTGCGCAGATATTATAGGCATAATGCCGTGTCCTCTCCATTGCCGCGCCGGTTACGGATGCACCAGCCAAACGGTTTTTCCCTTTTTGCGGGCGTAATCAACGGTGTTTTTCGTTCCGCCGTTCTGCCCGTCGTACACGGCTATAACAAGCGAGCTTGAATCAACCATGTACGCGTTTCTTTTCATATATGACGCGGGGCTGTAATGCTCCGAGCAAACGGTAACCTTGTCCGCTTTAAGCAAAATTCCCTCGTATCTTTCCTTTATGTCGCCGGGCATGGCCGGGTTAAGCGTTGGGAACGGCATAGCAAGCTCAAGCGTTACATCATTTGCTGACCGCTTAAGCCTTATAACCTCCTCCGCGGCATAAAGGTCAACGCCCATCGCCCCGCCGGATATAAAGTGAGTATAGCCGGTATCGTAGGCGCATTTTATAATTTTTCTAAGCTCCCCTTTAAGTATAAGGCATCCCTTGTCCGCCTCGTTAAATCCCCAGGGCAGCTTCTGCGGTCTGTAGCCCGTGAAGCAGGCCGAAATTTCCTTTTGCATATCAATAGCGGTTGCGGACCTTTTCCGCGAATCCCATAAAGTTATTAAGCTCAATCGTTTCCCCGCCGTCAAGTATCATTTTGCCCGTAAAGCGGCCGAAAACCTGATGCTGATCGCTTTCTATTATAAGGGCGCTCGTGCGCGCCGCGCGGTCTATCACCGGCACAAAGTCCATTTCAAAGCGCCCGTCGTCGCTTGAAAATGTCCAGGGCTTCATAAAGCTGTCCGCGGGTATATTAAAGCTTACGTTTGAAAGCTTGTGCACAATTCCATCGTATATTATAACGTTCTCCGTAGCGGCCGATGTGTCGCCAAAGCCATAGCCTATATTAAAGCCCACCCTGTGGCCGTTCACGGTGCCGTTGCCGTTGCCCCAGTACCACGTGTTATCGTATGTCCAAACGCCCCTGCCCCAGTCGAGGGTTGCGTAGCTATCCTTTGTTCCAAAGTCGTAAACCCGCTTGCCTAAGCGCATATAGCCATTAGCGCGCATGCAGTTTATCTTCTGGTTATAATAAAATGCCTTCGGCTTTTCAAAGGGAGTTGCTATTACCATGCTTTCCTTGGGTTCATCAGTTAGCGTAAGCTCCGCTTCAAGTGTTTCATCATTCAGGAATTTATGGAATACGCATTCTATGCGTCTTGTGCCATTCCCGGCCGTAAAGCGCATGTTCACGCGGCTGTCCGAGTAGGCGGTTTCACCCTTGGCAGAAGTTTCCGGCAGCTTATATTTGCCCATGGGGAACGGGGTTATTATAGAGGTTGTCTTTTCCCACGGCTTTTCAAATTCAAGCACGCTCGCCGAAATAAGCCCCATATAGCCATTGTCCGCCACGGTGAGCGCAAGGGCGAAGCTGTTATTTGAAATAAGATAGTAGTCCCATTCCTTTATGCGGATAGGGCTCGCCTTTATGTCCGCGCGCGAATACCGGCTTATAAGCCCCCGCGCCCAGCCCGGCTCCGCAACGCAGCCGTTTTTATCAAGCAGCGGCGCGCTTTTAACTATCTCGTGTTGCATGGGCAATACCTCCCCGATTATGTAATAATAAGTATAAGCGTTTTTCCCCGCCATAGCAACGGGCGAGAAAGCAAAATTGTTAACAAAGCATGTAGCTTCTCGACAAACGGCGATATAAAAGTTATAATTTAACCATGGAAAAGAAATGGCAGAAACGGCGCGAAAGAAGCGCCCGCATAAAGATGTTTTTCAAGCGGATCAGGCTGCCCCTGCTCACCGTGGGCGGCACTTTTCTGACCGCGTTCATTGTTATACCCTTGGCGCTCGGCGCTTACGAGGCGCGGGCGGACAGCGTGCAGGTTGAGGCCCCGGCAAAAACGGCGGAGCCTACGCCCATAGTGGGCGATATTCAGCCGCAGGCAAATGAACCCGCCGTAACCGAGGAGCCCGAGAGCACCGAATCCGCGCTTGAAGAAACCGCCGAAACGGTCACAGAGTATACTCCCTTGACCTACGAAACCACTGACGAAAGCGTTAAGGCTCTGCAGCAGCGGCTTATGGACCTTTACTACATGGAAAGCGACGAAACGACCGACTACTACGGCCCCGTTACAAGGGACGCCGTTATGAGCTTTCAGCGGGCGCACCACCTGAAGGAAACCGGCGACGCGGACGAGCAGACGCAGCAGATACTTTTCAGCGACGCGGCGCAGAGCTACATTCTGAACGAGGGCTGCTCCGGCGAGGACGTGCTTACCCTGCAAAACGAGCTTAAGGAGCTTGGCTATTACGACAGCAAGCTAAACGGCTATTTCGGCACGGCCACAAGCAGGGCAACAGCCGCATTCCAGAAAAAGAACAGCCTTGATATTACGGGCGAGGCCGACTATACCACGCTTTCGCTCCTGTATTCACCCAAGGCAAAGCCGCTTATAGACCCTACCCCCACGCCTACGCCCACAAAAACGCCCAAGCCCACAGCAACGCCTAAGCCCACGGCCACGCCAAAGGCTACAAGCGGCTCATCATCCTCTTCGCAAACGGCAGAGCCGCAGAAGACCACAACTCCCACAAATGCGCCCTCCATACCGGGCGGGGATGTTTCGGACTTTATAGCGCTTGCCAAGGAGCAGATAGGCATTAAATACGTGCTTGGCGGCAAGGGACCGGACAAGTTCGATTGCTCCGGCTTTGTGTACTATTGTCTTAAAGCTTTGGGCAAAATGAGCAGGTATTATAACTCCGCGGGCATGGGGCAGATAGACTCCTGGCCCACCATATACGGCAAGGAAAACCTGCAGACCGGCGATTTGCTTTTCTATAAATCCGAAGGATCGGACACGCGCATAACGCACGTTGCAATATGGCTTGGCGGAAACAAGCTTATTCACGCCTCCGCGAGTGCCGGCTGCGTATGCATAACGTCGTGGGGAAGTTGGAGCGACAGGAACTTCCTTTACGCCAAACGAGTGTTTTAATAAACAATAAATATAAAAGGGACGGTATTGAGAATGAAGAAGTTTTTTGAGGAATTCAAGGCGTTTGCCATAAAGGGCAACGCGATGGACCTGGCCGTAGGCATGATGGTTGGCGCCGCGTTCACAAGCATTGTGAACTCACTGGTGAACAACATTATCTCCCCGCTGATCGGCCTGCTCGTTAAGGTTGATTTTTCGGACCTTGTAGTGACCATAAGCGGTGTGGACGTTCAGTACGGCGCATTCATAATGGCCATAATCAATTTCCTTATAGTGGCGCTTGTTCTGTTCTTTGTGGTAAAGGCGCTCAACGCTCTTAAGGGCATTGGCCACCACAAGCACGAGGAGCCCGCCGCTCCCGCCGCCCCCACCACCAAGCAGTGCCCTTACTGCAAGAGCGAGATAGCAATAGACGCCACCCGCTGCCCGCACTGCACCAGCCAGCTGGAGAAATAAGAATTAACTCTTATTCAAAAAGGGCCTTTCGGCTCTTTTTTGATACAGCCCGATTTAATCGGGCAAAAACGAATTAAGGAGGTACGGTATGACAGAATTGTTTGAGGTGCTCGGCAACTTTTTTGCCGGAACCACGCTGATTGTTTATATTTGCATATTCCTTGGAAAAATACTTGAGGTTTCGCTGAGCACCCTCAGAATTGTGCTTATAAACCGCGGCGAGCGGCTGATAGGCGCGCTGCTTGCGCTTGTTGAGATAACGCTTTGGCTTATAATAGCGGGCAACGTGCTCAGCAATTATCAAAGCGACCCTTGGAAAATGGTTGCCTACGCGCTTGCTTATTCCCTGGGAAATTACGCGGGCAGCTGGCTTGAGGAGCGGCTCGCGTTCGGGCTTTGCTCCATACAGTGCGTTGTAATGGATGCGGAAACTGCGGACAAAATAGGCTCAGCTCTGCGTTCGCACGGCTTTGGCTTAAGCGAAATGAAGGCGCAGGGCCGCGACGATACGGACAGATACGTGCTCCTTTCCACCCTTAGGCGCAAGCTTGCCCCCGAGGCCATGGACATTATAAACTCCGTTGCGCCAAACGCCGTGATAACCGTAAGCGACGTTAAAAGCCAGCGCGGCGGCTATATGCGCCAGAGCACCGGCAGAAGGATAAGGAAGGACAAATAAATGGCATACTCAGTCAGGCTTGCAAACAGCAAGGATATAGACACGCTTGTGCGTATGCGCATGGATTATTCGCTTGAGCTGCACGGATCGTACCCCGAATCATACGAGGCGCGAAAGGAAAGCACAAAGGGCTACTTTGAACGGCACCTTAATAAGGATTGCTTCGCCGCGATAGTTGAAGAGGACGGCAAGGCCGTGTCAATGGGGCTGCTTACCATTCAGGAAGTTCCGCCAAGCCCTGCCCGGATAAACGGCATAACGGCAAGCATGGCCGGAATATGGACATATCCCGAATACCGCAGGCGCGGCTACGCGGCGCTTACCGTAAGCCTTTTGATACTTAAGGCAAGGGAAAACGGCGCATCCTATATAGAGCTTTCGGCCACGCCCAAGGCTAGGCCGCTTTACGAAAGCCTGGGCTTTACGGTTCGCCAAAGCGATGAAACCGATATGCGCTATAGATTTTGAGTTTTAGTCTTATTCAGGCGCGTCCGTATCAAATGCGGGCGCGTTTTTTATATTATGCTTTTCCCTACCGTTATCGGTGGTGTATAATAAATTGAGTATGTATTGAAATACGGAGGTATTGTTATGAGCGAATGTATGCTTGCTTTTCAGGCCGATGCGCCTGTGCGCCTTGCGGCCGCCTCTCCCGAAATAAAGCTTGGCGACCCGATAGCCAACGCTTCCGCCGCCGTAAGCGCCATAAAGCGCGCCGAAAAAGCGGAGGCGGATTATCTTGTGCTGCCGGAGCTTTTCCTTTGCGGGGCAACGCTTGGTTCTTTAACGGAGCATCCGCTTATATTAAGCCAATGCCGCGAGGCGCTGAGCCTTGTTGCGGAGGCCACTAAGCATAATCAGCTTCTTGTATCAATAGGCCTTCCCTATAGAATAGACGGCAGGGTAAGGAGCTGCATCGCCCTTATCCGCTGCGGCAGGGTTTGCGCCGTTATTCCCGCCTCCCGTGGGGCGGCGAACCCCTTTGGCTTTATTCCGCACGTACCGGGCGGATCATCATCCCGCTCCACCCTTACCCCCATCCCCCGCCTAAGCGCGGGCTTCGCGGGTGCTATATTCTTGGAAAAGCCCGAACCGAGAGAAGGCCACATAATGCTGCTTTCAGGCTCGCTTAACGCAACGGCAAAAAGCTACGGAATAGTAAAGAACCGCCTTGCGGCATACAGCGCCCGCACGGGCATGGCGGTTGCGCTCGCTCTCCCCGGAAGGGGTGAAAGCACAACATCGTTTGTGTTCGATTCATATTGTGCCATAGCCGCGAACGGCGAGATACTTGCGGAATCGAAGCCGCTTGATTCAGATGCGTTTGTATGCGCGGATGTGTGCATAGATAAGCTAAGCTCCTTTGAGCCGTTTACCGAGGGCGAGGAGGACGGCTATGTTTCAAAGAATCCCGAAAAGGCCGAAGAGCAGCTTAGAAGGCTTTTCGCGCTGCAAAGCGCGGGCCTTGTTCGCCGCGCGGAGCATATAGGCGCCAAGGGCTTTGTGATAGGCGTAAGCGGAGGGCTTGACAGCGCGCTTGCGCTTCTTGTTGCGGCGGCCGCCGCGGATGAAATGGGCATAAGCCGAAACATGATTACGGGCATATCCATGCCGGGCTTCGGCACAACCGGCCGCACCAAGAACAACAGCCGCTCACTTGTTGAGGCGCTCGGCTGCAAATACAGGGAAATTTCCGTTGCCAACGCCTGCCGCGGGCATTTTGCCGATATAGGTCACGACGAGAACGTTCGCAATTCTGTTTATGAAAACGCGCAGGCACGCGAGCGCACCCAGATTCTGCTTGACATTGCGAATGAAGACGGTCTTCTTGACGTAGGCACGGGCGACTTGAGCGAAGCGGCCTTGGGCTGGACAACGTTTGGCGGCGACCATCTGGCGCAATACGGCGTTAACGCCTCCGTACCGAAAACAATAATACGCCGCGTTGTGGCAACCGTGGGCAAGGACTTTGGCGAGGCGGCGGACAGCGTACTTAAGGATATACTTGCCACGCCCGTAAGTCCGGAGCTTCTTCCGGCAAACGATGGCGAGATAAGCCAGAAAACCGAGGAGCTTGTGGGCAGCTACGAGCTTCATGACCTGTTTATATATTATTTTCTTAAAGGAAAAGGCCCGAAGGAGCTTTACGAAATTGCCCTTAATAACCTTGATTTCCCGGAGGATGAGGTTTACCGCACGCTCGGCATATTTATAAGGCGCTTCTTCTCGCAGCAGTTCAAGCGAAACTGCGCGCCCGAGGCACCCATAGTGTGCTTATCGGTTGCGCCCGCCGTTTGGAGCATGCCTTCGGACATGGTGTCAACCGCGTTTATGGCCGAGTACAGCGCCATAAAGCGCAAGCTTAGCTGAAAAGCATGGATATTATAGACGACCTTCAGCGGGACGGACTGGTTATAGTTCGAAGCGATTCCCGCTTTGCTTACGGGCACGACGCGGTGCTGCTTACGGACTTTGTTCGCGCAAAGCCCGGCGAAAGGTATTTAGACATAGGCACCGGCACGGGAATACTTAGCATACTTACCCATGCTAAAACGGGGGCAAGCTTTGTCGCCGCGGATATAGACCCCGAATGCGTGCGCATGGCGAAAAAGAGCGTTCAGCTGAACTCGCTTGAAGATTCGATTAAGGTTGAATCCGCTGACGCGCGGGAAATAAGCGAAGCTACATTCGGCCGCTTTGACGGGGCGGTGTGCAACCCGCCGTATTTTTCATCGGGCACGAAAAGCCCCAACCAAAGCCGCCTTACAAGCGCGTTTGACGAAACGCTTAATGTATTCGAGGCGGCGGCCTGCGCGGGCAGGGTTGTTAAAAACGGGGGCAAGCTTTTTATATGCTACCCCGCTAAATACATTCAGCAGCTCTGCTGCGCCCTTTCTCAGGCGGGATTTGCCCTAAAGCGGCTTACGTTCGTTAAATCCACCGACGAAAAGCCGCCGTACCTTGTGCTTGCGGAAGGGAGAAAAGGCGGCGGAGCGGGAACGGATATACAAAGCCTTGTATTGGAGGAAAAGCAATGAGCGAAACGGAAAACACAATCGCGCTTGAACCCATGCTCTATCTTTGCGCAACGCCCATAGGCAACCTTTCGGACATTACGCTGCGGGTTATAGAAACGCTTAAGGGCGTAAGCGCGGTTTATTGCGAGGACACAAGGCACACGCGGGAGCTTATGAATCACCTGGGCATAAAAAAGCCCCTTATATCCTGCCATGAGCACAATGAAAAGCAGCGCGCTGAAGAAATAGCGGCAAGGGTACTCGGTGGCGAGGCGATAGCGTTCGTAAGCGATGCCGGCATGCCGGGCATAAGCGACCCGGGCGAGGCCCTTGTGCAGGGCTGCATAGAGCTTGGCGCGAAATACACCGTTTTGCCCGGGGCGAGCGCGCCCCTAACCGCCCTTGTTATGAGCGGACTGCCCACAAAGAACGCCTGCTTTGCCGGGTTTTTGCCGCGGGAGGGCAAGCAGAGGCGCGAGGAAATAGCAAAATTGGCTTCCCACAAGGGAACGGTTATATTTTACGAAAGTCCTCTAAGGGTATCCGCAACGGCTAAGGAGCTAAGCCTGCTTTTAGGCAACAGGCAATGCGTGCTTGTGCGCGAGCTTACAAAAAAATTTGAGCAGGCCGTGCGCTCAACGCTTGATGAATTAAGCGAAATGTATTCAGAAACCCCGCCAAAGGGCGAATGCGTGCTGCTTGTGGCGGGAGCGGAGGACGATGACGCGGCCGATGAGGAAAAGGCGGAAAAGCTTGCCCGTGAGCTTATTGCCAAGGGAGTAAGCGTTAAGGACGCATCTAAGCAGATAAGCGCGCTGTGCGGCATAGCTAAAAACGAGGCATACGCGCTTGTAAGCCGCATACGAAACGGGGAGGAATAAGCTTATGGCATACTCCGGAGACATGATAGTAAACCTTACAACGCTTGATTATTCGGCAACCCCCGATGAGGGAGTAAAGCTTAAGCGGGCGTTCCCGGCGGACAAATCGAGAATACTTGAATTTGTGGGGAAGCACTTCAGCCAAAACTGGGTGAACGAAACGGAATACGCGCTTACGCAGAACCCGCCCGCCTGCTTTATAGCAACGCGAGACGGCGAGATGATAGGCTTTGCCTGCTACGACGCGAGCGCAAAGGGGTTTTTTGGGCCTACGGGACTTAGCGAATCGGAACGGGGCCGCGGCACCGGCAGGGCTCTTCTTATGCGCACGCTTTTGGCAATGCGAGAGGCGGGCTACGGCTACGCCATAATAGGCTGGGTTGGCGACGCGGCGAAATTCTATGAAAAATGCGCCGGCGCGCGCTACATTGAGGGCGGAGAGCCGGAGCACAGCGTATATTCCCGATTTATATTCATGAAATAACATAAAGGAGATAAACGGACCATGCAGAACGCGGTAAAACAGTACAAACAGATTTTGAAAAAGCGCGGGGCGCTTAACCACGCGATAGGCGTGCTGGAATACGACAGCGAAACGGCAATGCCCAAAAACGGCGCGCCGCACCTTGCGGAAACCATAGCCACGCTTAGCGAGGAAAGCTATAATCTTCAGGTAAATGACGAGGTTCGCACCCTTCTTGACAAGCTTAGCGAAAATAGTGACGAGCTTGACGAAATTACCCGCCGCGAGGTTGAGGAGGAGGTAAAGCAGCTTAAAAAGCTTGAAAATGTGCCCATAGAGGAATATTCCGAGCACAGCAGGCTTATAAGCGAGGCGAGCGTTGTTTGGCGCGAGGCAAAACAGACCAACAACTATAAGCTTTTCCAGCCCTATCTTGACAGGATAATAGCCATTTCCAAATCCATGATGGGCCACATGCACCCCGGCATGGACACATACGACGCGCTGCTTGAGGAATTTTCCGAAGGGCTGAGCGTAAAAATGCTTGATCCGTTCTTTGCGGACGTAAGGGCAAAGCTTGTGCCCGTTATACACGCCGTTTGCGAATCGGGCAATCAGGTTGACGATTCTCCCTTCAAAAAGCCGTTCGCGATAGAGGGTCAGCGCAAGCTTTCGTCCTTTGTTATGGATTTCCTCGGCATAGACCGAAACAGCTGCGTTCTGGGCGAGGTTGAGCATCCCTTTACCACAAACTTTAATAAGCACGACGTGCGCCTTACAACGCATTATTACGAAAACGACGTTCTTTCAAACATGTTCAGCGTGGCTCACGAGGGCGGGCACTGCCTTTATGAGCTTAATGTAGGCGATGAGCTTATAGGCTCTCCCCTCACCGGCGGCTCAACCATGACGCTGCACGAAAGCCAGAGCAGGCTTTTTGAAAACATGATCTGCCGCAGCCGTGAATTCATATCCCTGCTTTATCCCAAGATGAAGGAGATTTTCCCCGCCGAGATGAGCGGCATAAGTGAAGAGCTTTTATACCGCGCGGCGAACAAATCCATGCCCTCTCTTATCCGCACCGAGGCTGACGAGCTTACTTACCCGCTGCACATAATGGTGCGCTACGAAATAGAGAAAAAGCTTATCGCGGGCACGCTCAGCACCGACGATCTGCCCCATGAGTGGAACAGGCTTTATAAGGAATACCTTGGCATAGACGTGCCGGACGATACGCACGGCGTGCTGCAGGACAGCCACTGGTCCGGCGGCAGCATAGGCTACTTCCCTTCATACTGCGTAGGCAGTGCCTATTCAGCCCAGATTTACGACAATATTGCTAAGGATATAGACATAGCTAAGGTTGTAAGTGCCGGCGGAGTGAAGCCCATAGTTGAATGGCTTACCGAAAGGCTTTATCGCTTCGGCAGGCTTAAGACACCCGCGGAGCTTTCAAAGAGCGTGCTTTGCGGCGAGTTTGATCCCGCGCACTACACAAACTACCTTACAAATAAGTTCAGCGAGCTTTATAAGCTTTAATTCTCTTTTACGGGAAAGGAGCCTTGATTGGCACGATTTATATCCGGCGGAGCGCAAACGGGCATTACCGCCGTTGACAATTCATTTATACTGAACTATATGCCCAATGCCCCGGAAAACGCGGTTAAGGCCTACCTTTACGCGCTTATGGCATCCGCCCGCGCCGACGCGCCGGACATTTCGGATGCGCTGGGGCTTAGTGAAGAGCAGCTAAGCGACGCATTCGCTTACTGGCAGCGCATGGGATTGGTCAGAATAGCGGACACGGACCCGCTTACGGTTGAGCTTCTTCGCGTGGAACCCGTATCCCCCGCCGCGCACACAAGGCGCTACGCCGCGCTTATAGAAAGCCTCAGCTCCGCCATACCCGGCAGAATATTTACCGGCAGCGAGCTTAGCGCGATATGCGACTGGGTTGAGGTTTTCGGCTTCAGCGAGGAAACTGCGGCGCTTCTTGTAAGCGACTGCGCAAGAAGGCGCGGGAACAGGGTTAAGATATGGCAAATGAATGCGGAGGCTAAAAAGTGGGCCGACGCGGGGGTTAGTTCAAAGGAAAGCGCGCTTGAATACATAGCCAAGCGCGATGAGCGCATATCCGGCGCGCAGAAGATACTTTCACGCTGGAAGCTCAGGCGCGCGGCAACCGAGGACGAGCTTGAACTTTATATCAAATGGACGGAAACCTGGGGCATGAGCGACGAGGTTATATCGCTTGCGTTAACGGAACTTACGAGCGCCTCTCAGCCAAGCTTTAAGTATCTTGATTCCGTGCTTGCAACATTCCGCACAAGCGGCGCCATAACGCCCGAGGCCATAACCGCCCTTAAGCACGAGCGCGATGCGGACAGGGAGCTTGCGAGGGCCATGCTTGCCCGCGCGGGCATAAATAAAAGCCCCACCGCCGCGCAGCAATCGGACGCCGAAACATGGCGCACGCGCTACTGCATGGCACCGGAGCTGCTGCTGCTTTGCGCCGAAAGCTGCCGCCAAAGCGATAAACCCTGGGGCGCCATAAAGCGTACTCTAAGTCGCTGGCATGAGCAGGGCATAAGCGACATGGAAAGCGCAAAGCGCGATATTGAGCAGCACGCCGCCGCGGCATCGTCATCCTCCCGCCGCGGAAGGGCACTCAGCCACACCAGCAGAACATACAGCGAAAGCGACCTTACGTCCATGGGCGTGGAGCTGCTGGAGGATTAAAAATTCAAGCTATATTTACCATTCTGCGCGGAGTTTTTCGGCTTCGCGCAGTTCTTTTATAAGCTCCTCGGGTTCAGCCCCGCCGCGCTTTGCGGCATCAACCTTTCTTGAAAGGGTATTGTAGGCGCGGTCAAGCTTTTTCTTAAGCGCCGCTTCCCGCTTTTCGTAGGCTTTTTCGCCGTAGTTAAGCAGTCCCCCTTCGGGCAGAGGGCGGGACACGCCGTCAAAGAAGGCAAGTATAATCTGGTAAAACCTGCCGCCTTCCTCCACCACGCTTTCGTCAACTATATTGTAGCCCGATTTATAAAGATATTCTCTCAGCTCTTTTTCGCCGCCCATGGGCTGCATGGCTATCTGCGCGGCCCGTCTTGGCTTATCGCCGCCGCTTTCGAGTATGCCCGCAATAAGCTCCCCACCCATGCCGGCCATAACGGCGCTGTATTTATCGCAATCTATATCTATGCTCAAAAACCCGTCGGACACAAAGAAGCTGACCTTGTCTTCAAGCGAAAGCTCCCCTATAAGCCGCCGCGCCTTGTTAAGGGACTCCGCGCTTATGTCCGCGGCTATGGCGTGCTTTGCCTTGCCGCAAGTAACGGCGTATGCGCAAAGAAGCCCGTGGTCCGAGCCTATGTCTATAATTTCATCCGTGGGGCTTAGCACATCAAGTATTTTGCCAAGCCGTTTTGTAAGTTTTTTCAGGCGAACGCACCTGCCTTTAATTCAGTCTTAGGCTATTTTAATAAAAAAGCGGCCGCATTGCAATCCGCTGTGGATTTTTAGGGCTAAGTAAAGTATACTTTTAATGCTGTATTTTCTTTTATGAGGTGAAAAATGGATTCAAAAAGCAAGCATGTGGGGGCGATTCTGTCCGCGCTTCTCGCGGCGGCGCTTTACGCCATAAATATACCTTTATCAAAGCTTTTGCTTTCAAGCGTGGGCGCGGTATTCATGGCGGCGTTTCTTTATCTTGGCGCCGGCATAGGCATGCTTATAATGAGCGCCGCAAGCAAAAGCCTGCGCGGGGAGGCAAGGCTTACCAAAAAGGAGCTTCCTTATACCATAGGCATGATAGTGCTGGACATTGCGGCGCCTATTTGCCTTATGCTCGGGCTAAACCTTGCAAACAGCGCAAACGCCTCATTGCTGAACAATTTTGAGATAGTGGCAACGTCGCTTATAGCCATGCTGGCATTTAAGGAGCGCATATCGCTTAAAATGTGGCTTGCGATAGGGCTTATAACGCTTTCAAGCGCGCTGCTTTCGTTTGAAGGGAACGGGGCACTCAGCTTCTCCCCCGGGTCTTTACTTATATTGCTTGCCTGCGTATGCTGGGGCTTTGAAAACAACTGCACCCGCATGATGAGCGAAAAGAGCGCGGCGGAAATAGTTATACTAAAGGGCATATTCTCAGGCCTCGGCTCGTTTATAGTCGCGCTTATTTCGGGCGAAAAGCTGCCGGACGCGATGAGCATTGTATACGCGCTGCTGCTCGGCTTTGTGGCCTACGGGCTAAGCATATTCTTTTATGTTCGCGCGCAGCGATATATAGGCGCCGCGAAAACCAGCGCCTACTATGCCGTTTCCCCGTTTATAGGGGCAATTCTTTCACTTGTGCTTATGAATGAGCGGCTTGCGGATTCGTATTTTTACGCATTGGCCGTAATGATAGCGGGGGCAACGCTTGCCGTGCTTGATACTCTTGCCCCATCAAAGCGGGATTAGCAGAACCGCTTCATATAGTTAAGCAGATTGTCGCAGGCTATTTTGCGTATATCATCATCGCTAAAGCCTGCTTTTTTAAGCTCTTCGATAAGCTTTGGCACGTCCTTCCAGTTGCTTAGGCCGTAAGGGTAAGCATCCGGCCCCATGCCGTCAAAATCGCTGCCCAGGGCCACGCAGTCTATGCCGCCAACCGCGGCAACGTGCTCTATATGGCGCACAACGTCGCTTATATTCGCCCTTCCCCTTTCAACAAGCTGCGGCGAATAATAGTTTATGCCTATAACGCCGCCGCGACGGGCTATTTCCTTAATATGCCTGTCCGCAAGGGAACGCTTGTGATAAAGTACG
Source organism: uncultured Clostridium sp. (assembly GCA_964600045.1). GTDB lineage: Bacteria > Bacillota > Clostridia > Christensenellales > CAG-138 > Phil1. The sequence continues at coordinate 10,096 of CAZRHS010000001.1, read as the reverse complement.
CTCCTCGCGTTTGTGTGGGAGGAGAATATTGGCGCGGCTATCTCGTCAAGCACACCGTCTATTGAAACATCGCTAAGATGCGCCACGTCCACGGCCATGTTTATCCTTTCCATTTCGCGCACAACGCTCCTGCCAAGCCTTGTTAAGCCCTTATCCCTTCTTGCGGTGGCGGGGCTTGCAAGCTCGTTTGGGTTATTCCAGGTAAGGGTCATAGCGCGAACGCCAAGCTCGTGAAACAGCCTAAGGTTCTCTATCCGCTCCTCTATCGCCTCTCCGCCCTCTATCGTGAGCACGGCGGCTATTTTGCCCTGCCCCGGCACAAAGTCCTTAGTAAGGGGCACAAGCTCGCTATTCGCGGCAAGCATGCGCTTATACGCGTCAATAAGCAGCATACACTGCTGAAGATACATAACATCGTCATCGGGGTCCATCCACGCGGCAAAAAGCTGCATGGCGGCGGATGCCGAGCGCATGCCCGCAAGATCCACGGCCTGGTTTTCCCTTGGCACGGCGATATCAAAATTTCTGTGCAGCATATAATACAAAAAGTCGCAATGCGCGTCCGCAACGTAGCAGGGCATATTATCCTCCGATTGGGTTTAATTTGAAAAGGCCGCGGCAATTACGCCGCAGCCTGTTTTGCTTTGTCTTTTTTATTTTGCGAATTCCACAGCGCGGGTTTCGCGGATTACGTTTACCTTTATCTGGCCGGGGTACTCAAGCTCGTTTTCTATGCGCTTTACAATATCCTTGGCGAGTATAATGGTGTCCGCATCGTTCACGTTTTCGGGCTTTACTATTATGCGGATTTCGCGGCCGGCCTGAATGGCGAAGGACTTATCAACACCCTCAAAGGAGTTTGCGATTTCCTCAAGCTTTTCAAGCCTCTTAATGTAGTTTTCAAGCGTTTCGCGCCTTGCGCCGGGACGAGCCGCGCTGATGGCATCCGCCGCCTGAACAAGAACGGCCTCTATTGAGGCGGGCTCCACGTCTCCATGGTGCGCCATAATGGCGTTTATAACCTGGTTGTTCTCGCGATACTTCTTGGCAACATCCGCGCCCAGCTGAGCGTGGGGGCCTTCAACCTCGTGGTCAATGGCCTTGCCTATATCGTGCAGAAGACCTGCGCGCTTTGCAAGCGTTACGTTCGCGCCAAGCTCGGAAGCCATAATGCCCGCAAGGTGAGAAACCTCGATGGAGTGCTTAAGCACATTCTGGCCGTAGCTTGTGCGGTATTTGAGCCTGCCCAGCAGCTTTACTATTTCGTGATGCAGCCCGTGTATGCCGCACTCGAATATAGCCTGCTCGCCGGCCTCGCGGATCTGTACGTCCACTTCCTTGCGAGCCTTTTCTACCATTTCCTCTATGCGGCCGGGATGGATACGCCCGTCCATAATAAGCTTTTCAAGGGCAATCCTCGCGACCTCGCGCCTGACGGGATCAAAGCCCGAAAGTATAACGGCCTCGGGAGTATCGTCTATTATAAGGTCAACGCCGGTTGCGGTTTCAAGGGTACGGATGTTCCTGCCCTCGCGGCCTATTATGCGGCCCTTCATTTCGTCGTTAGGCAGCGACACAACGCTTACGGTTGTTTCCGCAACGTGGTCCGCCGCGCAGCGCTGAATGGCCAGCGACACTATGTTTCTGGCCCTCTTGTCGGCCTCTTCTTTTGTCTTCTGCTCTATTTCCCTAAGCATAAGCGCCGCGTCGTGGCGAGCGTCGTGCTCAACGCTTTCAAGCAGTATCTCCTTTGCCTCGTCCATGCTGAGGCCGGAAATTCTTTCGAGTTCCTTAAGTTCTTTGTCCTTCAGTTCGTTAATCTCAGCCTCGCTGGCCTCAATTTCCTTCTGTCTCTTGTTCGCGTTATCCTCGCGCTGTTCCAAAGCCTCCAGCTTTTTGTCCAGCTGCTCTTCCTTCTGCAAAAGTCTGCGTTCGCTGCGCTGTATTTCGTTTCGTCTTTCCTTGTTCTCGCGCTCGTTCTCGCTCTTAAGCTTGTAAACCTCTTCTTTTGCTTCAAGTATGGTTTCTTTTTTGATTGTTTCGGCACGCTTCTGCGCGTCCTCTATCATTTGCTTTACGGCATCCTCAGCCTTGGCTACCTTAGCCTCGGCAATGTTGCGACGGTACCAATACCCTCCGAACCAGCCGCCGACACCGCAAACAACCCCAACCAATATGGGGATTATTATGTCCCACAAAGTCAGTACACCTCCAAATATATGTCAAAGTACGAGCAAATCAACGCTGTATGTATAAAAAATAAGCATGATGCAAAAAAATCAAAACACACACCGGTGCATAATTACTCCGTATAATTGTAAATCCAGAGGCGATAAATGTCAAGATTGTGAACAGGTGTTCGCTGCGCGGCAAGTGCCTTTCGCGGCAACGAAAAAGCCGAAGGATAAGCTCCTTCGGCCCATGTTCAATCGGTAAAAAATTATTCTTCTTCCTCTTCCTCGGGAAGCACGGCGTTGTGATAAATCTGCTGCACGTCGTCGTTATCGTCAAAGCGGTCTATCATGCGCTCTATCTTCTCGGCAAGCTCGGGGTCGCTCGCGTCAACAGTGGTCTGAGGAATCATGGAAACCTCGGCGGAAAGGAAGCTGTAGCCAAGCTTTTCAAGCTCTTCACGAACGGCTGAGAAATCGTTGGGGGCGGTGTAAATCTCGAACACATCGTCCTCGGGGACAACGTCTTCCGCGCCGGCTTCAAGCGCCTGCATCATAATCTCGTCCTCGTCGGTTTCGCTGGTGCGCTCGATTACTATAACGCCGCGCTTGTCAAACATCCACGCAACGCAGCCGGAAGCGCCCATGTTGCCGCCGCTCTTGTCGAACAGATGCCTTATTTCGGCCGCCGTGCGGTTGCGGTTATCGGTAACAACGTCTACTATAACGGCTATGCCGTTGGGGCCGTAGCCTTCGTAGGTGATTTCCTCGTAGTTTATGCTGCCAAGCTCGCCCGCGGCCTTTTTGATGGAACGGGTGATATTGTCGTTAGGAACGTTCGCGGCCTTAGCCTTGGCTATAACGTCTCTGAGCTTAGAGTTGTTATTGGGGTCGCCGCCGCCCTCTTTAACGGCTATGGCTATCTCGCGGCCTATTTTTGTAAAAACCTTGCCGCGCTGAGAATCGGTCTTTTCTTTCTTATTCTTGATATTTGCCCATTTGGAATGACCCGACATATAAATTGACCTCCACAAAAATTAACAACTCATTATAGCATTTATTCCCCGTTCGTTCAACCCCGCGCCGCTATTTAGCCGCCGATTTATAGCCCTTTTTACCACGATCCGCTGTATTCGGCAACGTTCGCGTTGTGCTCCTCAAGCGTTTTGGCGTAAACAAGCTCGCCGGTTTCGGAATCCTTAAGGCAGAAGTACAGGTACTCTTCTTCCATATAATCCTCGTCCGGATAAAGCGCGGCCTCTATCGCCTTTTTGCCGGGATTGGCTATAGGCCCAAGCGGCAGCCCTTCATACACATGGGTATTGTAAAGCGAGGTATCCGCCATCTGCTCGGCCGTAAACGTAAGCACGCCGGACGTATGGAATATATACTTAAGCGGTGCGTCGCTCTGCAGCTTCATGCCCTTTTCAAGGCGCAGGTGGAAAACGGCGGACACGCGGGTAAAGTCGTCCTCGTGCCGCGCTTCCTTTTCAATAAGCGAGGCAAGCGTTATAACGTCGTCCAGGCTCATGTTAAGCTCCGCCGCGCGCGTTTTATACTCGTCCGTTATAATCTGCGAGAACCTTGTGAGCATTCTGCCTATTATGGATTCGGCGGATTCGTCGCTGTATATTTCGTATGTATCCGGGAAAAGGTAGCCTTCAAGGGCATAGTCCCTCGCCTGGGCGCTGTTTACGGGAATATCCGCAACAAAGGAATAATCATCCTTAAACGCTTCGCCGGTTTTGCAAAGGTTCAAAAATTCCGATTCAGCCTTAAGCACGCCCAAAGAAACAAGCTTTTCGGCTATGTCCTCAACCGTCATGCCCTCGGTTATAACAAGCTTAAGGGTGCTTCTCGGCGGATTGCCTTCGCATATAACGTCAACAATCTGCTCAATATCCATATTGCGGGAAAGTATATACGTGCCTGCCTTAAGCTTGCTGGATTTGCCGGTAAAATCAACATAAACCTTGAATACGGCCTTGCTTGATATAAGCCCCGGGGCAATAAGGTTTCCGTCCTCGTCAACGCCGCCCGCCTCATAAAGCTTTTTGGCTATGCTGCTGGCGCCCGAGCCGGAGCTTATCGTTATCTCGATAGGGGTAGCGTCGTTTATATCCACGGGGGAGAAAAGCTTGTCCTCCACCTTTGTGAACGCAAACATAAACACGCCCACGCAGATGCCGGCGCTTATAAGGAAAACGAGCAGCGGCCTTACTGCGCGCCAAACCTTTTGGCCCGTTGTCATTTCCTTTGCCTTATGCCGTTTTTTCAGCTCTGTGCCGCGCTCCACTTATTCTGTCCTCTCACTCATCGCCAAAGCCAAGCTCTAAATCTATGCCGTCGGCAAGTATTTTATACACGTCGCCCAGCATTGTGTTCAGCCTGTATTCCGCCATAAGATAAGCGGAAGCGTCCGGATTAAGCTGCAGTACCTCGCCTATTTTCTGAAGGCGCTGCATGGACTCCTCATCCTTCTGCCCGGATACCATGGCGCCCTGCATGCGAACGCGCAGGGTCATATACTCTTTAAGCAAAGACTTTGTGGTATCGTTTTCAAATGCCTTTTCCTTCGCGGCCTTATACGCCGTGTATTCTTCGCTTTCGGCCATTGCCTTGGCCAGTTCTCTTGCCTTATCGTAAATCATAAAATTTACCTCCGTTTTATTAAATGTCTATCTCAATAATAATAGGCAGTATTATTGGCGTGCGCTTTGTTTTGTGATAAAGCTCGTTTTTGAGGGCCGTGCGGATATTGTTCTTTATTCCGCTCCATTCGCTGCGGCTTGATTGCTCAAACTGCGCCGCAAGCCCCTTTACAAGGTTCTTGGCGTCCGCTATAAGCTCCTCCGAGCTTTTTATATATACAAACCCGCGGGATATAATCTCCGGCTGACCGAGAAGCGCTCCGGTTTTCTTATTAAGCGGTATTACAACCGTGAAAAGTCCGTCCTCGGAAAGCTGCTTTCTGTCCTTAAGCACGGCATCGCCTATTTCGCCCACGCTTGAGCCGTCCACAAGCACGCTGCCGCTGTGCACGGAGCCGTTTAAGGCAATGCCCGCGCGGTTAAGCTCTATTATCCCGCCAAGCTCCGGAACAACTATGTTTTCATCCGGTATGCCCATTTGCTTGGCTATGTCCGCGTGCTGATAAAGCTGCTTTGCCTCGCCGTGAACGGGGATGAAGAACTTTGGCTTTGTAAGCGTAAACATAAGGCGCAGCTCCTCGCGCCTGGCGTGGCCGGAAACGTGCACGTCCGCCATTCTGTCGTAAACCACGCGCACTCCGCGCTGATAAAGCTGATTTATAACCCGGCTTACGCCTATTTCGTTGCCCGGTATTGCGGAGGCGGATATTATAACCGTGTCCCCCGGGCCAACATTAAGCTTATGCGAGGCGTTCGCCATGCGGAAAAGGCCGCTCATAGGCTCGCCCTGGCTGCCGGTTGTTATTACGCAAACCTTGCTGTCTTCAATGTGCTTAAGCTTTTCAACCTCAACTATTTTCTCCTCGGGTATGTTCAGATACCCAAGCTCCGAGGCCACCTTTGTTATATTAACCATGCTGCGGCCCTGGAAGCATATAACGCGGCCAAACGAAATGGCAACGTCCGCTATCTGCTGAATTCTGTATATATTCGAGGCGAATGTGGCTACTATAACCCTGCCGTCGGCAATATCAAAATAATGCTCAAACGTTTTGCCTATCTCCCGCTCGGACGTTGTGTGCCCGGCAAGCTCGGCATTTGTACTGTCGCTCATAAGCGCGAGCACGCCCTTTGAACCGTAGTACGCAAGGCGGCCCATGTCCATAGGCTCGCCGTCAAGGGGAGTGTAGTCCACCTTAAAGTCGCCCGTATGAATTATTGTACCAACGGGGGTGACTATCGCAAGCGCCACGGCACCGGGTATTGAGTGGCTTGTTTTTATGAATTCCGCCGCAAAGCAACCAAGCTGCACCTTGTCCCCCGGCTTTACAACATTAAGCTGGGCGTTTTTTACATGCTCCTCCTCAAGCTTATGCTCGATAAGAGCGCAGGTGAGCTTTGTGCCGTAAACGGGGGTTTGAAATTTCTTCAGCGCAAACGGCATCGCGCCTATATGATCCTCGTGGCCGTGGGTAACGAGTATTCCGCGAAGCTTGTCGGCGTTCTGCTCAACATAAGTCATGTCCGGAATAACAAGGTCTATTCCCGGCATATCGTCGTCGGGGAATATAAGCCCGCAGTCTATTATTATCATGTCCTTGCCGTATTCAAGCACGGTCATGTTCTTGCCTATTTCGCCAACGCCGCCGAGCGGTATTATTTTAAGCTTGTTTTTGCCCCTGCCGGTGCGTGCGCTCTGCGCCTTGGCAACGGCCTTTGCGGCTGTTTTCGCCGCGCGGCTCGGGGCCGACTTCTTCTCCGGCTTTTTCTCCGCCTTCTTCTCGGCGCTCTTATCGGCCGCGGACGCTTTCCTGGCCCGGCTCTGCGTACGCGGCGCACGGGTTCCCGCCCGCCTGCGCGCGGGGGTATCGGTTCCCGCTCCGCTCTTTCTTCTCTTTCTTCCGCCCGTCTTCTCCTCCGCGAGCGTTTCATTATTCTCTATCAAAAGCAATCCTCACTTTCATTGCGTCTAAACAATTATCCTACTTTATTATACTATGTTTACCATACCTCAACAAGGGGCGGAATTTGTGAACAAATGTAATAAGCGCCCGGATTGCTCCGGGCGCTCGGGGTTATGCGGTTATTCAGTTCTGCTTGTCTTCGGGCAGCAGGCCTTTTCTGGTAAGGTCTATCTTGCCGTCGGGCTTAATGTCTATTACGCGGACGAGTATCTCGTCGCCTATGCTTACAACATCCTCAACCTTCTCAACGCGCTTGTTGGCAAGCTTGCTTATGTGCACAAGGCCCTTCTTGCCGGGCTTAAGCTCTACCTGAGCGCCTATGGGCAGTATGTTCACTACCTTGCCCAGGAACACCTCGCCAACCTCTATATCCTTGACGATATTGTCTATCATCTTCTTGGCGGCGGCGCTGGCTTCCTGATCGGGGGAGAGTATGAACACGCGGCCATCGTCGTTTATGTCGATCTTCACGCCGGTATCGGCAATGATCTTATTGATGGTCTTTCCGCCGGAGCCGATGACCTCGCGGATCTTATCGGGATGAATGTTGAACTGCAGCACCCTGGGCGCATAGGGGGACATCTCCTTGCGGGGTTCAGGCAGGGTTTCAAGCATCTTGTCCAGTATGAACAGCCTGCCGCGGCGAGCCTGAGCAAGCGCGCGGGTAAGGATCTGCTCATCAATACCCTTTATCTTTATATCCATCTGGATGGCGGTGATGCCGTCCTTTGTACCGGCTACCTTAAAGTCCATGTCGCCAAGGAAGTCCTCAAGGCCCTGTATATCCGTCATAACGGCTATGTTGCCGTTGGTGGTGTCCTTAATAAGGCCCATGGCAACGCCCGCTACGGGCTTCTTTATGGGAACGCCCGCATCCATAAGGGCAAGAGTGCTGGCGCAGATGGAGGCCTGTGAGGTGGAGCCGTTGGAGCTGATAACCTCGCTTACGAGCCTGAGCGCGTAGGGGAACTCTTCTTCGGAAGGAATCATGGGCAGCAGGGCGCGCTCAGCAAGGGCGCCGTGGCCGATTTCACGCCTGCCGGGGCTGCGCACGGGGCGGGTTTCGCCGGTGCTGTAGGGAGGCATGTTGTACTGATGCATATAGCGCTTACCGGTTTCCTCGCTTATGCCGTCCAGCATCTGGGCATCCTCAAGGGAGCCTAAGGTGGCAATGGTCATAACCTGGGTCTGGCCGCGGGTGAACACGGCGCTGCCGTGCGCGCGGGGCAGCAGGCCAACCTCGCACCAGATGGGGCGAATCTGCTCCAGGGTACGGCCGTCCGGACGCACACCGTGGTTGATTATCTTATCGCGAACGATTTCCTTGGTAAGGTTATAAAGTATGGCGTCAACATCCTTGGCGCAATCGGGCTCGATTTCAAGGAAGTGCTCGGTAACCTCGGCCTTAACCTGGGCGCTGCGATCCTCGCGCTCCTTGCGGTCGAAAGTATCAAGGCTCCACTTTACCTTGTCAAAAGCATAGTCGCGAACAAGCTCAACAAAGTCCTCATTGGGCTGATAGATGTTCACTTCCATCTTGGGCTTGCCAACCTCGGCCTGCATATTCTCTATGAAGGCAACGATTTCCTTGATGTAGCCATGCGCGAACAGGATAGCCTGCAGCATCTCGTCCTCGCTCAGCTCGTTTGCGCCGGCCTCAACCATCATTATGGCATCCTTGGTGCCGGCAACGGTCAGGTGCAGCTTGCTCGCGGCGCGCTGCTCGCTGGTGGGGTTGATTATGTACTGGCCGTCAATATAGCCAACGCTTACCGCGCCGGTGGGGCCCATAAAGGGAGCGTCGCTGATGGAAAGGGCGGCGCTGGAACCGATCATGGCCAGTATTTCGGGCTGCACGTCCGGCTCAGCGCTGAGCACGGTGGCAATAACCTGAATGTCGTTATAAAATCCCTTGGGGAACAGGGGGCGAAGAGGCCTGTCTATAAGGCGGCTGGCCAGTATCGCCTTTTCGGAGGGGCGACCCTCACGCTTGATATAACCTCCGGGGATCTTGCCCACGGAGTACATTTTTTCTTCGAACTCTACGCTCAGCGGCAGGAAGTCAACGCCGTCACGGGGCGCCTTGGCCACGGTCGCGCAAACAAGCACCGCGCTCTCGCCGCAGCGGATAAGCACGCTGCCGCCGGCCTGCTCGGCATACTTGCCGGTTTCGGCGGTAATGGTCTTGCCCGCCAGCTCCATTGAAAAGATTCTTTGCATTACTTCTTCTCCTTCTTAAACTCCATATTTATTCATTCTATGCTATTATAACTCATACAGCGCAAAAAAGCACGATATATTTAAGGGAATTTAAGTGAAGGAATGGTGACGGGAATTGATTTATGGGCTAAAATATGCCATATAATATATACAAGAGGTGAGGCTTAATGCGCATAATCTGCTTTCATAATCCAAATGAGGAGAACGGATATTTGAGCAACTGGTATCCTTCCCGCTTCAGCTTTGGGGAAACGGAATATTCCTCTATGGAGCAATACATGATGCACAGGAAGGCACTATGCTTTAATGATGCGGAAATTGCCGCAAAAATTCTTTTAACCGATGATGTTGAGCAAATAAAGGCTCTCGGGCGGCTTGTGCATGACTATAATGACAGCGTTTGGGGCGGCATAAGGCAAATAGTAATTTATGAGGGGCTTAAGGCAAAGTTTTCGCAAAACGATTCTCTTAAATCGCTGCTTATTTCCACAGGCGATGCCATGCTTGCCGAATGCGCGGTCAGCGACAAAATTTGGGGCATAGGCCTATCCATGCATGACCCCGACAGGCTCAGCATATCAAAGTGGAAAGGACAAAACCTGCTCGGCTACACGCTGATGATGGTCCGAGAGGAAATGAAGAGAATATAAGCGCTCGGTTTGAGCAGGAAAGCCTACGTTCGGTAGGCTTTTTTGGACTTTGGGGGAAGAAGCCCTTTGGCATGATTTAGATTGCATAGAGATTGACTATGTTTTCTGCTATTTAGGCTGTTTAGCTTGTTGCCGGACTCCCTCAGTCAAACCTTCGGTTTGCCAGCTCCCTCAAGAGGGAGCCTTTTAGAATGGCAAAAGTACCGAGCTTAGTAAGCTTCCCTCCTGAGGGAAGTGGCAAAACGGCGCAGACGTTTTGACGATAGGAGTTCACCGACAGCCAAGCAAGTTAAATACAGAAATCAAACATAACAGCATAAGAATTTATACACCGCCAAAAGCCTCCCTGTGGAGGTTCGGAGTTGAGCGCCCGCAGTGCGGGATGCAGCGAAACGGAGAACGGGCAGGAACAGGGAGAATTGCGAGCGGCAGCGAACAAG